>NZ_RAWR01000098.1:0-35653 GCF_003986945.1 Corallococcus sp. AB018
GTCGCGGGGGGACTGACCGGGCCCCGCGTATCCGTGGGCGCCTTGGTGGGCGGCGGGGAGGCGATGGCGGCGGAGGCGGCGAACAGGGCGGCGACGAGGAAGGTCTTCATGATGATGGGCTCGGATTCGTGACAGACGGCCCGCGCTGGAGTGCGCCGGGCATCGTCATCGCGGCTCTAGAGGGGGGCGGAGGTTTGTTTATTCACTCGCCGTCACGTGGAGCCCGCTCGCGCGCAAGCTCCCACGCCCAAACGACAACAGGGGCGCCCTCGTGAGGAGAGCGCCCCTGCCGGGACCGCATCCTGTCCGTCCCTTGGAGGCGGACAGGGCGCGAGTGAAGCGAGGGATCAGCCCTCGGTCTTCGTCTCGGTGGTGGTCTTCTTCTCGGTCTTGGTCTTCGTGCCCTTCTTGCCGGCCTTGCCCTCGTGCTTGGTCTCGGTCTTGGACTCGGTCTTCACCTCACCCTGCGCCTCGACGGGGGCGGCGGCCTCGGTCTTCGCCTCGACGGCGGGAGCCGGCTGCGCGGCGGGGGCGGCGGCGGGAGCCGGGGTGTTGGCGAACGCGGTGGTGGCGGCGAAGAGGGCGGCGACGATGACGGTCTTCATGGATGGCTCCGGGGACGACACGCCGACGCGGAATTGCATCGGTTGATGCCATGACCCTTGAGCACTCGCCGTGCCAGCACCGGTTTTGAGCAACTTCGCGGGGTTCTCCAGGTAGGAGCGGATCCGCCATGGGGAGAAACTCCTCAGTTGCGATTGCAACAATGGGTGCAAGCTCCCCAGGCAGGCGCACGTTGCTTTGACGGCAACGACGCTCTTCTGCAAGCTGCACCGCAACCTTCCGTTCCGAGCACCACGCGCCGGGACATGAAGGGGAGCATGAAGCCCGGACGTCCTCGTCGTGCATGTCGCGCGGCCAGGTGTCGGGAGAGATGGCGTATGCGGCACCTGCTGGTGGCATGGAGTGTGGCGTGGCTGGGAGTGGGATGCGCCGCGACCATTCCCCCCGAGCGCCTCCAGGCCCAGGTGTTGGAGACGGAGCGCTGGCAGCGCGAGTTCCAGTCCGAGCGCGAGCGCACCGAGGCCCTGGCGGCGAAGCTGGCGGCGCTGGAGTCCGCGCTGGAAGAGCTGGCGCAGGAGCGCGCGGAGGCGGAGCAGGCGCGCGCGGAGGCGGAGCAGGCGCGAGCGACCGCCACGGAAGAGCTGGCGCGGCTGGAGACGGAGCGCCACTCGCTGGAGGAGCACAACGCGCAGCTGTTGGCGCGGCAGCGCGAGCTGGCGGCGCTGCACGAAGAGCTGTCGGACGTCTGGTACGAGTCCGCGCTGGAGCGCGCGCGGCGGCGCACCCAGCCGCCCCTGCCGGGTGCCACCTCCACCGAGGCAGCCAGGCCGGTGCCGTGAGTTTCGCGTGGGCATCCGTGACGGGACGCCCGCTGGTTCTTCCTCTGTCGACCCAAGGAGCGTCCCCGTGGCGATGAACTCGCGGACCCCCATCCGTGGATACCGCGCGGGTTTCTTCTTCGTGGTGATGCTCCTGTCGGGCGTCACCGGCTTCATGCTCCTGACGGAGGTGCGCACCGGGCGTCAGGTGGACGCGCTGGTGTTGGAGGCCCTGGAGCGCGCGAGCCTCATCGGCCGCATCCGCGTGGACGTGATGGCGCTGGAGTCCGCCATCGAAGCGCACGTGCGCTCCAGCGGCGACGCCGAGCGCAAGGAAGCCGACGCGGTGATGGAGGACATCCTGGGCAGCATCCGCCAGTCCTCGGAGGCGTACATGCGCCACCTGCCGCCCGGCGAGAAGGAGATCTGGCTGCGCTTCAACGGCGCGTGCCAGGGGCTGGCGGATCAGGTGCGCGCGGCGGCGGTGTTCTCACGGCAGCGCGACGCGGAGCGCGCCCGGCGCCACCTGGTGGAGAGCATCCGTCCCCTGGCGGCGGAGGTGGACCAGCTGGCGGGACAGCTGGCCACGGAGAACGCGTCCGACGCGCGCGTGCTGGTGGGGCGGCTGGGCACGCTGCGGGTGCGCAACACGGCACTGGGCGCGGCCACCACGCTGCTGGCCATCCTGCTGTCCATGCTGGTGGGCTGGCACATCATCTCCCTGCTCAAGCGCCAGGACGCCACCATCCAGGGCCAGTTGGAGGAGCTGGGGCGGCACAACCAGGAGCTGGATGCGTTCACCCGGCGCGTGGCGCACGACCTGATGGGCCCGCTGTCCCCGCTCAAGGGCTATCTGACGCTCATCCGGCGCTCCGGCGCGGTGAAGGACCCGGGCGCGCTGGAGATGATTTCGCAGTGCGAATCCAGCGCGGTGCGCATGGGGGAGCTCATTGAAGCGCTGCTGCGCTTCTGCCGCGCGGGCACCCGGGGCGACGGGACGATGGGGGAATTGGACACGGCGGTGAGCACGCTGCTGTTGGAGGTGAGTCAGACGGCGACGGCGCTGGGCGTGTCGCTGGAGCGCGAGCTGGAGCCGGGCGTGCTGGTGGATTGTCCGGCGCAGCTGCTCCAGGTGGTGGCGCGCAACCTCTTGTCCAACGCGGTGAAATACACGGCGGGGAGGCCGGATCCGCGCGTGAAGGTGCGGGTGGCGACGGAGGGGGCGGACGCGGTGGTGGAGGTGACGGACAACGGGCTGGGGATGAGCGCGGCGACGCAGGCGTCGCTGTTCCAGCCGTTCTTCCGGGCCGCGGAGGTGCGGGGCATTCCTGGGCACGGCCTGGGGCTGGCCACCACCCGGCGCGTGGTGGAGGCGCACGGCGGCACGCTCACGGTTCATTCAGAAGAGGGCAAGGGCACGCGGATCCGCGTGCGGTTCGCACGAGTGGCGCGCACTCCGGCGCCGCTTGTGGTGGAGTCCGACGCCCACTCCATCCGCAAGGCCTCATGAGCACAGCCCGAATCCTCGTCGTCGATGATGATCCGCATGCGCGGGACCTGCTCCAGCGCCTGCTGGGCGTGCTGGGGCCGGTGACGCAGGCGCCGGACCCCAAGGGCGCGGCGGAGCGGATGGGCGAGCAGTCCTTCGACCTGGTGCTCACGGACATGGCCATGCCCGACCCGGGCGACGGCCTGAAGGTGCTCCAGACGGTGAAGTCGAACCTGCCGGACACGCCGGTGATTGTCGTGACGGCGTTCGGCAACATCGAGGGCGCGCTGGACAGCATCCAGCTGGGCGCCTTCGACTACCTGTCCAAGCCGTTCGACGTGGACGCCATCATGCGGGTGGCGAAGCGCGCGCTGGAGCAGAAGCGGCTGGTGGAGGAGAACCGCACGCTGCGCAAGCAGGTGGAGCGCACGTCGCTGGTGGGCCGCAGCCCGGCGCTGCTGGAGGTCTACAAGCAGGTGGCCCGCGCGGCGACCAGCAACGTGCCGGTGTTGATTACCGGTGAGACGGGCACGGGCAAGGAGATGGTGGCGCGGGCGCTGCACAAGCGCTCGGCGCGCGCGTCGGGGCCGTTCATCCCGGTGGACTGCGGCGCCATCACCGAGTCGCTGATGGAGAGCGAGCTGTTCGGCCACGCGAAGGGCAGCTTCACGGGGGCGTCGGGCGCGCGGCGCGGCCTGTTCGAGGAGGCCAGCGGCGGCACGCTGTTCCTGGATGAGATTGGCGACGTGGGGATGAAGGTCCAGTCGCAGCTCTTGCGCGTGCTCCAGGAGGGGGAGATCCGCCGCGTGGGCGAGAGCGTCCCGGTGAAGGTGGACGTGCGGGTGCTGGCGGCGACGAACAAGGATTTGAAGGCGCGGGTGGCGGAGGGGCTGTTCCGCGAGGACCTGCTGTACCGGCTGGACGTGGTGCACCTGCACCTGCCGCCGCTGCGCGAGCGGCGCGAGGACATCCCGGCGCTGGTGGAGCACTTCGCGTCGCTGCACGCGAGGGGCGGGGTGCGGCCGGTGGTGACGGCGGACGCGATGGCGCGGCTCACGGTGTACGACTGGCCGGGCAACGTGCGGCAGTTGGAGAACGTGATGGCGCGGGCGCTCGCGCTGAACGTGACGGGCGTGCTGGGGCCGCCGGACTTCCCGGAGCCCATCGGTGACGCGCCCAAGCGGCTGACGGGACTCGCGGGGGATTTGCCGAGCCTCGCGGAGCTGTCCAGGCGCTACGCGGCGCACGTGCTCCAGCACGTGGGGGGCAACAAGAGCGAAGCGGCGCGCCTGTTGGGCGTGGACCGCAAGACGCTCTACAAGCTCCTGGAGGCGCCGGAGTCGCCCGAAGGGATTCCGCCCGCGGAGGGGCGGAGTTGATCCGCGGCGGCGCTTTCCGCCGTTCGTGGCAATCGCCGTTCAGGGCGCAAGCCCTGCCCACCCACGCGCTTCCGCGCGCAGGAGATCGCACCTGAGCCGACGTTGAGGATGTCAGCGGGGACCCGTACCGTTGCGGCCCGTATGCGCCGCCGCTGGTTCCCCCTCGGACTCCCCCTGTTGTTCTTCGCGTGCGCTCCGGTGGAGCCCCCCGTGCCCGCCGCACCGGTGGACGCGGGCACCGTGACAGCACAGGCCCCCGTGCCCGAGGCGGAGGCCGTGCCCATGGAGTCCGCGCAGGCACTCCACTCCGCATGGCAGGCCACCGCGCCCGAGCCCGCTGATGACGGTGGCGTCACGCATGCGGCTGCTCCCGCGCTGCTTGACGTCATGGAGGAGCAGGAGGACGAGGACGCGGGCAGTGCGCTCTCGCTGGCGCAATCCATCTCCGTTGGCGCGAACACCGGTGCCCTTCCGGGCGAAGAGGAGCCGCAGGTCATCACCGAGTCCGAGGTCCCCGTGCTGGAGCTGGGGCCGGACGGCGAGCCGTTGATCGACGCGGACGACGACGCCACCGCGACCGATGCGGAGGCCCTCGCGCAAGCGCTCGACGGCGGGAGCGCTCCGGGTTCGCCTGACATCGCCATGGGCTCCGACCCGAACGCGCCTGTCGCGAACGCGGGGACAGACATCCACGGTCCGCCCCCGGCAACGCCCATCACGGGGGCCGACGGTGACGAGGACACGGTCGCGGAAGCACCGCTCACGGAAGTCGACGCGGGCATGGAGCCCTATGCCATCCCGTACGCGCCGGACGCGGGGTCGCTGCGTGTGCGCCGCTCCATCGCGGTGCGCTCCGAGCCCCGGCAGGACTCACCTTCGCTGGGCACCGTGGCCCAGGACATGCGCGTGAAGTGGCAGGGCGCGATGCGCGGGCCGGACTGCGAAACCTGGGTGCAACTGCAACCGCGTGGCTGGGTCTGCGAGCGCTACCTGGAACAGAACTTCCGCGAGCCCCGCGTCCGCCCGCTGCCCCGAGTGGAAGAGGGCGCGCTCACCCCCGGCGTCTACGCGCGCGTGGTGGGCCACCGCGTGCGCGCCTATCCAAGCCTTGCTCTCGCCCGCCGGAAGAAGCAGGGCGTGCTGCTCAAGGGCTCCGTCACCGTGAAGCTCCTGGGCCAGGTGAAGGTCGGCCGCCGCACCTTCTGGCGCACCTCCGACGGTCAGTACTTCGAAGCGCGCGTGCTGCGTGAGCACCGCCCCTCCGACTTCAGCGGCCTGGACGCGGAGGCACTCGCGTCCCTGCCCATGCCCTTCGGCTGGGCCCAGTCCCGCGCCGCGCCTCGCACGGACGTGGTGGTGCGCAAGGCCCCGGACGCGCGAGCGGAGCGAGAGACGACCCTCCCGCCGCGCACGCTCGTCTCCGTGCGAGAGCTGTCCCCCGACGGCCAGTGGGTCCGCATCGCCGAGGACCACTGGGTGGCGCGCGATGACCTGCACGTCGCGTGGTCGCTGGCGTCACCGTCCATCGTGGCGCCTGGAGCGCGCTGGCTGGACGTGGACCTGGAGTCCCAGACGCTCATCGCCTACGAGGGCGACCGCCCCGTCTACGCCACGCTCATCTCCTCCGGCAAACCCGGCACGGACACGCCAGAAGGTCTCTTCCGCATCTGGGTGAAGTTCGCGGAAGCAGACATGACGGGCAGCATGGGCAAGGCCAGCTACCGCGTGGCCACCGTGCCGTGGACCATGTTCTTCGAGGGCGACTTCGCCCTGCACACCGCCTACTGGCACGACCGCTTCGGCGAACCCGTGAGCCACGGCTGCATCAACCTGGCCCCCAAGGACGCGCGAGCCCTCTACGGCTGGACCACGCCGGAAGTGCCCACCGGCTGGTCCATGGCCCACGCGATGCCGGACGACCCCGGCACCTGGGTGCGCATCCGAGGACAGGCCCACGAGGCGCCGAAGAAGCGCCGCAAGGGCGCCCCCGTCGTCGCCACCGTGCGCGACCTCTAGCCGGCTGTCGAAGGGCTACATGAACAACGCGCGATTGAGGCGGACCCCGTACTCCGCATCGGGATTCGTGGTGCCGTCCCCGACCCGTTCCGTGATGGCCGCCACCCCCAGGTCGCGCCGCTTGGGCAGGCGCGCCGCCTCGGCTGCCGCCAGCGCCGCCGGCAGCTGCTCTCGGGTGAGGTCCGTGCAGTAGCACGGCGCGCCAGGCTGCTGCCGCCACGACTCCGCGAGCGTGCCCGCGTCGAATGCGTCGAACCCGGTGTTTTCGACGAGCGCCATGCCCACCTTGCGATCCGCGTCCCGGTCCGCCGCCACGGAGAGCGCGATGCGCCCCGGGCTCCCCGGAGCCATTCCCTTGGTCGCGAAAGACGCGGAGCCAATCGAATTCCACGCCTTGACGATCGGCCGGCCCAGCAGCTCGGCCACCCACACGCTTTCGACCTGTCCGGCCTCGATGGCGGCGATCTTGCTGTCACGGGCGGGGTAGTAGTTCGACGTGTCGATGACCACCGTCCCAGCGGGGACGCTGGCGATCAGCGGCGCGATCCCGGGCAGGCGGTTCAGGGGAATGGAGAGGATGACGGCGTCCACGTCGGCCACCGCTTCCGCGGCCGTGACCGCGCGTGCACCGGAGGCCAGCGCATCGGCCTCGATCGTCTCCGGGCCACGCGAGTTGGCCACCTTCACGTCATGCCCGGCCGCACCCAGCTTGCGCGCCAGGGTCTTCCCGATGTGTCCAACGCCGACGATGCCAATCTTCATGATGGAATCTCCTTCTGCTTGTTGAGGTCTTCACTCCGCCGGGTGCGCGAGCGCTTCGAGCGTGCGACGAAGCTCGTCCAGGCCCCGGTCGGACAGCTGGCATGCCGACTTGATCTTCCCGGAGATGCCCCGGACCTTGGCTTCAAGGGCGCGGCCCCGGGATGTCAGGTCCACCATCACCCGGCGCTCGTCGGCAGGGTCGCGTTTCCGCGTGACGAACCCCGCCGCATCGAGCCGCTTGACCAACGGCGTAATCGTGCCCGTGTCCATGTCCAGGCGGCCGCCGAGCTCGCCGACGGAGAGGGGCGCACCATCCAGCAGCGCGAGGATCACGAGGTACTGGGGGAACGTCAGGCCCAGCGGCTCAAGGAACGGCTTGTGCAGCCGCACCATCCGGTTGGCCGCGCCATAAAGGGCGAAAGACAGCTGCGTGCCGACGCTTTTCGATTCCAAGGCCACGTTCTCTCGTGCGCTATTGTCTAGCGCGCTAGATAATCGGGGGCGTGTCGTGGATCAACTGCTTCCAGCCGGTCAGGGGGAGGGGGGCGCCGTGCTCTAGCCGCCCAGCACGGACACCGTGACGCGGCGGCGGTGCGGTGACGTGCGGTGCTCCCAGACGTAGACGCCCTGCCACGTGCCCAGGTCCGCCTCGCCGTCCTTCACCGGGATGCTCAGGGACAGCTGCGTCAGCACCGTGCGCACGTGCGCGGGCATGTCGTCCGGCCCCTCCGCGTCGTGCTGGAACAGCGGATCCCCGTCCTTCACCAGCCGGGAGAAGAACGCCTCCAGGTCGCGCTGGACGACGGGGTCCGCGTTCTCGCCGATGATCAGCGACGCGCTGGTGTGGTGCAGGAACACCGTGCACAGGCCCTCGCGGATGCCCGTGCCCTTCACCGCCTGCTGCACCTCACCGGTGATGTCCACCAGGCCTCGGCCTCGCGTGGACACCGTCAGCTCCTTCGCCTGATACACGCGAAACCCTCCGTGTCCCGCGGGTCAGCGCCCGTCCAGCTGCCTCACGAGGAACGCCGCCAGCTGCTCCAGCTCCTCGGTGATGATGGTGTGCCCTCCGTCGAACGGCAGGAACTCCACCGGCAGCCCCGCGCCCGTCAGCAGGTCGCGCAGGCGCTCGCCCTCCTGGAAGGGCAGCACCGGATCCTGCCGGCCGTGCCCCTGGAACACCGGCAGGGATGGCCGGCCCCGGACCTTGGGCTCCCACTCCTTGCCGGCGACCATGGCCCCGGACAGCAGACACAGGCCGGCGGGGCACTCCTCCAGCCGCAGCGCCACGTCCGTGGACATCATCGCGCCCTGGCTGAAGCCTCCCAGCACCACGCGGTTCAGTGGCACCTGGAGCGCCGCCACCACGCTCATCAACGCCCGGCGCGCGGCGGGCATCCCCGGCGGCACGGTCTGGGAGTACTGCGGCCAGTCCCGTCCCTGGCCCATCAGGATGGCCATGGGAATCTCAAACCACGCGCGGCCCCCGGGCATGCCCAGGGCGTCCAGTGACAGCAACGCCTCCGGGAAGACGAACCGCACGCCCTGCGCCAGGCGGGGCGCGGCCATCATCAGCTCGGGCGCCAGCGCCACCAGGTCCGTGCCCGGCGCGCCAAAGCCGTGGCTCAACACCACCACCAGCTCCGGCGTCGCGCCCTCGGGGAGCGCGTCCACCACGTGGCAGTCCAGCTCACCCAGCTTCGTGCGCACGTGGCGCGGACGGAGGCTCACGGCTGCGTGTCGCTGATGGTGATGTGCTTGATGCTCACGTCCGTGAACGGCCGGTCCTGCCGGTTGCGCTCCACGCCGGCGATCTTCTGCACCACGTCGTAGCCCTTCACCGTCTCACCGAAGATGGTGTGCTTGCCCTTGAGGAACTGCGGCTTGGACGTGGTGATGAAGAACTGGCTGCCGTTGGTGCCCGGACCCGCGTTGGCCATGGCCAGCAGGCCCTCCTTGTCGAAGTCCCGGTTGCTCTTGAACTCGTCCCCGAAGCGGTAGCCCGGGTCGCCCCGGCCGGTGCCCGTGGGGTCGCCGCCCTGGATCATGAAGTCCGGGATGACGCGGTGGAAGAGGACGCCGTCGTAGAGCGGCTTGCCCTCCTCGCGCTCACCCGTCTTGGGGTTGATCCACGGCTGCTCGCCCGTGGCCAGGCCCACGAAGTTCGCCACCGTCTTGGGCGCGTCCTTGGAGAAGAGCTTGATGACGACGGTGCCTTCGCTCGTCTCCATCGTGGCCCAGAGGTCCTGGCCCTCCAGGGCCTTCTTCTGGAAGCCCTTCGCGGAGGCCGCGTCCGTCTGCAGGCTCACCGTGCGAGGGGCCGGTTGTGCTGCGGGGGCCTTCGCCGCGGGCGGCTGCTCCTTGTCCTTGGAGCACGCGGTCAGGGCGAGGCAGAGGAGTCCAGCGGTCAGGAATCGGGTGCGCATGGGGCGGGCATCCTAGCGGCTTTCGACCCGGCTCCAGCGTGTTAAAGAGGGTCTCTACTCCCGGAGGTTTCCCCTGTGACAACCGGACAGGAATGGCTGGTTGACGCGAGCGGCTGCGCGCCGGAGCGGCTCAAGGACGCGGCCGCGCTGGCGGCACTCTTCGAGGAGCTGGTCGTCCTGATGGACCTGAAGGTCGTGGGCCAGCCGCAGTGGCACGTCTTCCCGGAGCCCGGCGGCGTCACCGGCCTGGCGCTCCTGGCCGAAAGCCACCTGACCGTCCACACCTTCCCGGAGCATGGCTTCGCCGCGCTCAACGTCTACTGCTGCCGCACCCGCGCGCGTCCGGACTTCGCCGCGCTGGCGGCGAAGCATCTGGGCGCCACGTCGTGCCGCGTGCGCGAGCTGTCGAGAGGGGTGGAGGCGTGACGCAGGGGGCGTGTCCGTCGTGTGGCGCGAGCGTGGAGTTCTCCGCCGGGTCGGCGCAGGTCGTGGTGTGCGGCCACTGCCAGACAATGGTGGCCCGCGTGGGCGCGGAGCTGGAGGACCACGGCCGCGTGGCCCGCATCGTGGAGACGGACTCTCCGCTGCGCCTGGGGCTGGAGGGCCGCGTCAACGGCACCTCGTATCAAATCGTCGGACACCTCCAGAAGGACCACGGCGCCGGCCCCTGGGACGAGTGGTACGTGGAGATGGCCGACGGCCGCACCGGCTGGCTCAGCGAGTCCGAGGGCGCCTTCCACCTGCTCTCCGACGCGGGCGTGGAGGAGGGCATCGAGCTGGAGCACCTCCACCCCGGTGACCGCCTGCGCCTGCGCAACCGCCCGCTGGTGGTGGAGGAGCGCGGCCACGGGCGCGTCGTCGCCGCGGAGGGACAGCTCCCCAGCGACGTGGATCCAGAGGCGGACAGCTACTACGTGGACGCCACCGGCCCGCGCGGCCTGTTCGTCACGCTGGACTTCGGCAGGCGCGACCGCGACCCGGAGGTCTTCCTGGGGCAGCGGCTGGAGCTCAAGCAACTGGGCATCCCCGCGGGGGAGCTGCGCCCTCGCGTGCGCAAGGCCCAGCTCCAGCAGGCGCGCTGCACCAACTGCAATGGCCCGCTGGAGCTACGCGCGCCGGACCAGGCGATGCGCGTGGCGTGCCCGTACTGCGGCGCGCTGATGAGCGTGACGCAGGGCAAGCTGGCCTTCCTCAAGCTGCTCCAGAAGCCGGAGCTGCCGGCGGCCATCGCCCTGGGGCAGAAGGGCACGCTCGACGGCACGGAGTGGATTTGCATCGGCTACCAGGAGCGCTCGTGCGAGGTGGAGGGCACGCGCTACCCGTGGATGGAGTACCTGCTCTACAACGCGGCGCGCGGCTTCACCTGGCTGATGGAGTCCAACGGCCACTGGGTGTTCCTGACGCCCATGGCCGCCGGTGACGCGAGCGTCGTGCCGCAGGTGTCCGCCTTCTACGAACGCCGCCGCTACAAGGCCTTCCAGTCCGTCACCGCCGTCACCGACGCGGTGGTGGGCGAGTTCTACTGGAAGGTCTTCCAGGGCGAGAAGGCGCGCGCCACGGAGTACGTCGCGCCGCCGTACTCGGTGAACGAGGACGCCACCGACAACGAAGTCACGTACACGCATGGCGAGTACCTCTCCCCGGAGAAGGTGCGCGACGCGTTCAAGCTGAAGGAGCCGCTGCCCAGGCCCCGGGGCATCGCGCCCAGCCAGCCCAACCTGCGCCGCGAGTCGATGATGCGCACGCTGCGCTGGTCCGCGGTGTGGCTCCTGGGCCTGTTCGCCCTGGCGGGTCTGCTCCACGCGCGCGCGCTCAATGCGCGGGTGCTGGACCTGCGGGTGACGCTGCCCCGGACCGCGACCTCCGGCTCCCCGGATGCCATGCACTTCAGCGAGCCCTTCGAGCTTCTGCGGGACGGCAACGTGCGGGCGGAGATCCACATGTCGCAGCCGCTCGACAACTCCTGGGTGGGCGTGCAGGGCGACCTGGTGAACCAGGACACGCAGGACGTGGTGAGCTTCTACGAAGAGGTGAGCTACTACCACGGGCGCGACAGCGACGGCTCCTGGAGCGAGGGTGGGCAGAATGGCAGCGTGTTCCTGTCGTCGCTGCCCAAGGGGAAGTACGTGCTGCGGACGACCACGTCGTTCGACCCGAACCTGAAGCTCACGGGCCCCTCGCTGGGGCCGGTGCTCAGCTACCAGGTGCTGCTCACGCACGACACGCCCAACGAGAGCTGGTTCATCATCGCGCTGGTGTTGCTGCTGGTGATTCCGGCGCTGTCGTTCTTCGGCGCCCACAGCTTCGAAACCGAGCGCTGGAAGGAAAGCAACCTGTAGTGCGCGGGCTGGGAGGTGGACGATGAAGTACCTGGGCGGACTGGTGCTCGTGGCGTATGCGTGGGCCACCTATACGGGCTGGGCCCCATTCAGTGACGAGGAGCGCGGGCGGGTGACCGGCGACGTGAAGCGCGGTCCCGGCGGCGTGCTGCTGTGGACCGGTGGATTCATGGGAGGCAAGTGATGCTGTTGCTCGGAGTGGTGGTCACCCTGCAGGGAGTGCTGGCGAGCGTCATCTATTCGCTCATCGGCCTGGTGGTGTTCGTGGCCGGCTTCTACGTCATCCGCCTCATCCTGCCGTACGACGTGCACAAGGAAATCGAGGTCGACCAGAACACCGCCCTGGGCATCGTCATCGGCTCGTTCATCCTGGGCCTGGCCATCATCATCGCGGCGGCCATCAGCGGCTGAAACACGTGACGCTTTGAACAAGACGCTGCTCTTCCTCACCGTCCTCGTCATCGCGACGTGCGGGCTCATCTACGAGCTCATCGTCGGGACGCTCGCCAGCTATCTGCTGGGGGACAGCATCACCCAGTTCTCCACCGTCATTGGCGGCTACCTCTTCGCCATGGGCATTGGCAGCTACCTGTCGCGCTTCGTGGAGCGCGGGGTGGCCCAGCGATTCGTGGAGATAGAGCTGGCCGTGGCCCTGGTCGGCGGGCTGTGCGCGCCGATGCTGTTCCTCACCTTCACGCTCACCAGCGTGTTCCCCGTGGTGCTGTACGGCAGCGTGCTGCTCATCGGCACGTTGGTGGGGCTGGAGATTCCCCTCCTGCTGCGCATCCTGCAGGACCAGCTCAAGTTCAAGGACCTGGTCAGCCAGGTGCTGACGTTCGACTACCTGGGCGCGCTCGCGGCCAGCGTGGCCTTCCCGCTGCTGTTGGTGCCGAAGCTGGGGCTGGTGCGCACGTCGCTGCTCTTCGGCCTGCTCAACGCGGGCGTGGGGCTGTGGAGCACGTGGCTGCTCGCGCCCGTGCTGGCCAACCCCGTGCGCCTGCGCATCAAGGCGGTGGCGTTGTGCGCGGGGCTGCTGGTGTGCTTCGCGATGGGGGACCGGCTCACCACGTTCTACGAGGACCAGCTCTACGCGGATGACGTCGTCCACGCCACGAGCTCCCCCTACCAGCGCATCATCGTCACGCGCGGCAAGCGGGGCTTCTCGCTGTTCCTCAACGGCAACCTCCAGTTCGCCAGCATCGACGAGTACCGCTACCACGAGTCCCTGGTGCACCCGGCCATGGTGCGCGCGCAGAAGGTGGAGCACGTGCTCATCCTGGGCGGCGGGGACGGGCTCGCGGCGCGCGAGGTGCTGAAGTATCCGGACGTGAAGTCCGTCACGCTGGTGGACCTGGACCCCGCCATCACCGGGCTCGCCACGAACTACGCGGAGCTGGCGGCGCTCAACCACCACTCCATGACGCACCCGAAGATGCGCGTCATCAACACGGACGCCATGCAGTTCCTGGCCGAGGGCGCCAACGCCTGGGACGTCGTCATCGTGGACTTCCCGGACCCCAACAACTTCGCGCTGGGGAAGCTGTACACGACGGGCTTCTACAAGATTTTGAAGAGGCACCTGTCGCCGGGCGGCGTGGCGGTCATCCAGAGCACGAGCCCGCTGTTCGCGCGGCGCTCGTTCTGGTGCGTGGAGACCACGTTGAAGGCCGCGGGCTTCTGGACGCAGCCATACCACGCGCTGGTGCCGTCCTTCGGTGAGTGGGGCTACGTGCTGGTGGCGCAGGACCGGCCCGGCCGCTACCGCCCGCTGCCGGAGGGGCTGGCGTTCCTGGACGAGGACACGCTGGAGGGGCTCACGCGCTTCTCCCCGGACATGTCCCCGCTGCCGGCGGAGGTGAACCGGCTGAACAACCAGGTGCTGGTGCACTACTACGAAGAGGAGTGGCGCCGGTGGAACTGACGCGGCGCGAGCTGGTGGCCGCGTTCCTGGGCGCCTCCGTGGCGAGCGCCTGTACGCGGCAGGCCGCTCGCGCGCCGGTGCCGGGCGCCATCGTGGACCGGGCGGTGGATACCGGTCACAAGTTGCGCACAGGGCCGCTGCCGCGCGCGCAGGACTTCGAGCCGGTGGGCGTGTTGATTGTCGGCGCGGGCGCGGCAGGGCTGTCCGCCGCGTGGCGCCTGTCCGCCGCGGGCGTGAAGGACCTGCGCGTGGTGGAGCTGGAGACGGAGGCCGGGGGCACGTCCCGCTCGGGCCGCAACGCCGTGTCCGCGTTCCCGTGGGGCGCGCACTACCTGCCGTCCCCCCTGGAGGACAAAGGGCCGGTGATGCGCCTCTTGCGAGAGATGGACGCCGTCACCGGCGTGGACGCGGAAGGCCATCCGTCGTTCGCGGAGGAGCTGCTCATCCAGGAGCCCGACGAGCGCGTCTTCTACAGGGGCCACTGGTACGAAGGGCTGTACCTGCGCGCGGGCGCGAGCCCGGAGGACCTGGCGGAGCTGGAGCGCTTCGATGCGCGGATGAACACCTTCGCCGCCGCGCGCGACGCGAAGGGGCGCAAGGCGTTCGCGGTGCCAGTGGCGCTCTCCAGCGACGACGCGGAGTGGACCGCGCTGGACGCGCTGAGCATGGCGCAGTGGATGGCGGCGGAGGGCTTCCGCTCGCCCCGGCTGAAGTGGTTCGTCGACTACGCGTGCCGCGACGACTACGGCACCACCTCCGAGCACGTCTCCGCCTGGGCAGGCATCTGGTACTTCGCCGCGCGGCAGAACGGGAAGGGTGAGCGCAGCGACGGCTTCCTCTCCTGGCCCGAGGGCAACGGCCGGCTGGTGAAGCAGCTGGCGTCGTCGCTGGGTCCGCGTCAGCTGGAGACGCAGGTGCTGGTGCACACGGTGGAGCCGGGAGAGGACGGCTGCCGCGTGCACGCGCTGGATGCGCGCACCGGGGCGCCCCGGGCCTTTCGTGCGCGGCAGGTGGTGCTGGCGTGCCCGCGCTTCGTCGCCGCGCACGTGGTGGCGCCGTGGCGCGAGGCGCGACCCGCGTGGATGGACGCCTTCGTCTACAGCCCGTGGGTGGTGGCGAACCTGACGGTGTCCGCGCCACCGGCGTCTCGGGGCTTCCCGCTGGCCTGGGACAACGTCTTCTACGAGAGCCGGAGCCTGGGCTACGTGGTGGCTACGCACCAGTCGCTGCGCCAGGACTCGCGCGGGCCCACGGTGCTCACCTGGTACCTGCCGATGGCCGGCGCGGACGTGAAGGCGGAGCGCAATCAGGCCCTCTCCGCGACGTACGGGGACTGGGAGGCGCTGGTGATGGCGGACCTGTTGCCGGCGCACCCCGGGGTGGGCGCGCTCGCGCAGCGGCTGGAGGTGCAACGCTGGGGTCACGCCATGGTGCGGCCCCAGCCGGGCTTCCTCTGGGGCGAAGCTCGCCGCGCCGCGCAACAGAGCCTGGGGCGGCACCTGCACTTCGCGCACACGGACCTGGGCGGCATGGCCCTCTTCGAAGAGGCCAACTGGTTCGGCGTTCAGGCCGCGGAGCGGGCCCTGGCGGGAATGGGGCTAAAGAGCGCCAGTTGGTTGTAGCCATTGGAAGCGGGAGGGAAGGGCACATGAAGGACAGTCGCTTCAGCCGGGCGGAGTTCCTCGGACTCACCAGCCTGCTCGCGGGCTCTACGCTGTTCCCGACCCGGAGCCAGGCGGCTCCTGACGGAGGCACGCCGTCCCTGCGCACCGTCAAGTCGCCGGGGCTCGCGGGCGTCCCCGCCGCGGAGGCGGCTCCCAAGCCCGTCTCCCAAGCCGAGTACGAACAGCTGCGCAAGGGCTGCACCGCGTCGCTGCCCGTCAGCTCCACGTCCGACGACGGCGCGGAGTACGTGCGCATTGGCGAGTGGATGCAGCGCCAGAAGCTGACCAGCGACTTCTACGGCAACGGCGACTTCGTGCAGGCCTTCGAGAAGAAGCTCGCGGACCTGCTGGGCTTCGAGGACGCGTGCTTCATGCCCACGGGCACCATGGCGCAGCTCATCGCGCTGCGCATCTACGCGGATGCGAGCAACGTGCGCACGGTGGGCGTGCACCCGTCGTCGCACCACGTGCTGCATGAAGACGACGCCTATTCCGTGCTGCACCAGCTGCGCGCGGTGAACCTGGGCCCGTGGACGCGGCCGCTGCTGGCGGAGGACGTGGTGCAGGCGCGCGACACGCTGGGAAGTGTCAGCGTGGAGCTGCCGGTGCGCTGGCTGGGCGGGCAGCTCCAGACGTGGGAGCAGCTCCAGGAGCTCAAGCGCACGTGTCGCGACAAGAAGGTGAAGCTGCACATGGACGGCGCGCGGCTGTGGGAGAGCCAGCCCTTCTATGGCCGCTCCTACGCGGACATCTGCAAGGGCTTCGACTCCGTCTACGTGTCCTTCTACAAGATGGTGGGCGGCATCGGCGGCGCGATGCTGGTGGGCAACCGCGACTTCATCAAGGAGTCGCGCGTGTGGCGCCACCGGCACGGCGGCAACCTGTTCCACCTGGCCCCGCTGGTGGCCTCCGCCGCCATGCGCTTCGACGCGGCGCTGACCGCCATTCCCGGCTACGTGAAGCGCGCGAAGGCGCTCACCACGCTCATCGCGGCGGACTCCCGCGTCACCGTGCTGCCGCAGCCCGTGCAGACGAACCTGTTCCACGTGTTCCTGCGCGGCTCACCCCAGGCGTACAGCCGCCAGCGCGACCGCATCGCGCGTGAGGACCGCGTCTGGGTGGCGGGAGGCTTCGGACAGACGCGCGTGCCCGGCGTCGTGTCCACGGAGCTGCAGGTGAGCGAGGGGCTGGGCTCCATCAGCGACGCCGACGCGGCCCGGGCCTTCCTGCGCCTGCTGGAGGCGGCCTGATACCTGGCCGCCTGCCGTGACGTCGGGTGTCAAAGTCAGACACCCGGCGTGTGAAACACAGCCTTGCAGTGCGTCAGGCCGCCTTCTTGATGCTGTACTGCGGCTCCTGCTCCTGGGCCTTCAGGAAGAACTCCGAGTCGAGCAGCATCACGATGCGGCCCTTGTCGTCATGGAACGCGATGGGGCCGTGCGCGGTGAAGTGCACGAGCGACTCCTCCAGCGCGGTGGTGGCGGGATGCTCGGCGCCCAGCGGCTCGAACTCGTAGTCGCCCGCGCGGGTGATGCCCAGGCGGTCCTGCGTCGAGCCGGAGAGGATGAAGATCTCCGCCGGTCCCAGGTGCTTGTGCGGCGCGAAGACGGCGCCCTTCTCCATCTTCAGGATGGCGCTCCACACACCCGTCTCCGCGCTCACGCGCAGCAGGCGGTAGGACGTTCCAGGCCCGAGCGGCTTCCACTCGAGGTCCGAGGTGTGAACCAGTCCATTCATCATCGCCGTTCCGGACATGACAGCCTCCTCGCTCAGCCCTGCGTCTGTGTGTCTTCAACCATGATAACGCCCAGGAAGGAAAACCTTGCAAGTTAGTCTCACGTGTCGGGTTGTTGTCTTTAAACCGCCCCTTTGTCTCAGGAAGATTCCACGGCGGCTGTTCGCGAACGCCGCTGCTGGTCGCATTTTCTGATCAGGCAGCAAGCATCCGGTGATTGTGGACCCATGTGGAAACCCGCAGGGTGGCTCACCGGCGATTGAGGCGGGCCTGCGCCAGCCGGTGGAACGAGCGCGAGTCAGATGTGTCGTCGCGGGGGACCGCGCGATAGAGCCCCCGGGCCGCTTCCGTCAGCCCGAAGGACTCCGCGAGCCGGGCCTTCACGTAGAGCAGGCCCGCGTTTGCCGGAGTGTCCGCGCCGCCCAGGTCCATGGCGTCGTCCACCAGCTTTCGTGCCTCCACCAGCTTGCCGGACTCCGCCAGCAGCGCGGCGAGCAGGGCGGTGGGCGTCGTGTCTCCTTCCGCGCCCAGGCGCACGGCCTTCTGGGCCCACGCGATGTCCTCGGGCCTCACCCGGCCGCGGTACAGCGCCGCCCAGGCCAGGGTCCGGTACGCATCAGCCCCCCCGCCTCCCAGGTCCATCAGCTCGCGCGTGGCTTCGTCCAGCCTCGCCCAGTTGCCCAGGTTCAGGGAGGCCAGCATCAGTGACTCGAAGCCAAGGCTGTCCGTGTGCAGCAGCCCGAGCCGGCTCTCGGACACCTGGCGCAGCTCCGCCCACCGGCCGCTCTCAGAGAGCATCTCGCGCTTGAGCCAGAAGGCATCCGCGGATTGCGGTACGTCCGAGCGCACCTCGTCCAGGATGACCTCGGCGTTCGGGCTCTGGCCGTTCGCCCGCGTGGCCACCGCCAGCGCCATCATCAGCCGGTGCCGCTCCTGGCCCGACGCGTACTGCGCCTGGGCCCGCAGCGCGGCGAGGACGCGCGCGTCCCCCGTGCTCGCGCCCAGGTAGGCGCATGCGGCGCGCAGGTGCGTCACGCCCTCCGCTCCGGAGAAGCCCCGCAGCGTGTTCGCGAAGGAGGCCAGGGGGGACAGGCCCGTCGGCTCCACCGCGCGGGTGTCCGCCACGGCCCATTCAATCCACACCAGGGCCTGCTTGAGCTTGCCGGCATCCAGCCATCGCAGCGCCTCCGCTCCCAGCGGGCGCGGATCCGTCACCGAGCCCAGCAGGCGCAGCTGGTTGCTCTCATTCACGATGTACCAGGCGTCCTCGTACACCTGTGCGCCCAGCAGGAACTTCAGCCGCACCCGGTAGCCGATCTTCTCCTGTCCCTCCACCTTGAGGTCGAGCGCGGCCACCGCGAGGTCCGCCATGGAGGACTCGCCCACGGTGTCCAGGGAGGTCCGTGAGAAGCGCGAGGCCTGGGCCTGGAGCAGCTCCAGCTTGCGGTCCAGCGTGCTGTCCTCGCGGTCGCGGTTGGACAGCAAGGGGCGGATGGTGGCCTTGAAGTCCTTCGCGTCGCGCGCCGTCCAGGCCGCCTTGACGATGCGGCGCACCAGCGCCTCCGGCCCCTTCTCCTCCTTCGCGTTCTTGCCGTCGCGGGCGTTCTTCGCCAGCTCCAGCTGGAACTGGCGGTCCGGGTCGTAGGCGCCCTTGAGCGCCGCCTCGAAGAGCTTCACCGCGTCACCGGCCCGGCCCCGCGTGAGCAGGTGATTGCCCGCGAGCGCCAGCGCCTGGCGGCGCGCGTCCGGCCCCTCGAACTCGAGGTCCGCCGCCGCGATGGCCTCCGGGATGCCCTGGCGTTCCGCCGTGGTCATCACCAGCACCTTCGTCCGCAGGTCGGAGGGCGCGGCCTTGCGCGCGGTCTCCAGCGCCTCGGCGGTGGCGCCCGAGCGGAACAGGGCCGCGATGAGCCGGTCGTCCACGTCCTGTGCGTGCAGGTCATCGCGCAGGTGGCGCCAGGTGGCCACCGCCTCGGCGAGAGGCGCGCCCCGGCCGAAGCGCTCGCCCTCGCGGTTGTGCTCCAGCAGGTCCGCCAGGAGCACGTTCGCGGAGATGTTGTCCGGCTCCAGCGCGATGGCCTTGCGGCACGCCGCCACCGCGCCCTCCAGGTCCGCGCCCGGCAGCATCGGCTGTCCCTGCGGGTCGTGCTGCAGGATCCACGCGAGCACGTGGTGGACCAGCGGCGAGGACGGCTGCTGCTCCACGGCCCGGCGCGCCTCGATGCGGGCCTGCTCGCCAAAGCCCAACCGCAAGAGCGTGCCGGCGTAGCGCGCGCGCACCTGCGCCGAATCCGCGCGCGACGTGAGCCGCTTCTCGTAGAGGTCCAGGCCGTCCTTCACCCGCCCCGCCTCCACCAGCCGGGCGCCCCGGTCCTCGAACTCCACCTCCATCGGTGCCCGGTGCGCGAACGTGGCCAGCGCCGTGCGGAAGGCCGTCACCTCGTCCGGCGTGTAGCGGCGCTTCACGGTGTCGAAGCGGAAGGTGGCGCTGAGGCCGCCGTCGGACTCGCGCGTGTAGGCCAGCGCGAGCGTGGCGGGCCCCAGGGACAGCGTCTCGTCGCGGGGGACGGTCCGCACGCCGAAGCCCTGGGGCGGGCGCAGGCGGTAGCGCACCTCCGCGCGGTAGGCCACCGGGAGCACCAGGTCCGCCTTGCGCTTCGAGGGCAGGGCGGGCTTGCGGCCCAGTTCGTCCGGCAGCAGCTCCCGTACGTCGTCCAGTGAGTCCGGCAGCCAGGCCAGGGGCGAGTCGAGCCGCAGGGGGACGCGCACGCCGCGCCAGCCCGTGGTGGCGAAGCGCGCGGACGCGACGTCCAGCTCCAGCCGGAAGGGGCCGGTGCCCTCCTCCAGCGACGTGTGCTTCAGGCCCTCCAGGGTGCCCTGGTACTGCGCGGTGGCGAGCGCCTCCAGGTTGCGGCGCAGGTCGTCCGGGCGCACCGCGCGCAGCAGGCGGCGGTACTGCACCGCCAGCGAGCCCGACAGCTCGCGCGTCTCCTTCACGCGGGCCGGGCCCTCGTCGGACAGCTCCACGGTGCGGGTGAAGAGGGCGGTATTCGCCGAAGGGGGCGCCTCGTCGATGACGGTGAGCCCCTGGGTGTCCTGCGCGGCCACCAGCGCGTGACGTCCCTGAAGCTCCGGGGCGAGCATCCCGGCCTCCGCGCCTGGATCCGTGGGGTCGATCCACAGGGCGGGCGTCCCGGGAACGTGGACGATGGCGTGATTGAAGAAGCCCATGCCCGGAAGCTCAGGCACGTCCTCGCGCCCGGAGCGCACCAACGCCACGTGGGCGGGGATGCCCGCGCCGCGCAGCAGGCCCACGAGCAGCGTGGACATCTCCTTGCAGTCGCCGTACTGGCGCGCGAGCACCTGCTTCGGCGGAGCGGGAACGATGGCGGCGGCGCCGAACTCCAGGCCCGTGTAGCGCACCGACTCCCGCACCTCCTCCAGCAGCCGCTGCGCCACGACGCGACGGTCCTTGGAGCCCTTCGCGAGCGCGCGGGCCCGGGCCTGGAGCGACGCGCCATCCAACTGCTCCTCCACGATGGTGTCATAGGCCCGGGCCACCTCGTTCCAGGAGCGGCCCGTGGAGAAGGCCACGTGCGGCTGGAAGGCCTGGGCCGCGGGCAGGTCCGCCTCCAGCGGTGTCACGGCGGCGTAGGGGCCGCCCTCGAAGCTCAGCCGCTTGCGGTCGGACTGGTGCTGCGGCAGCGGCTCCAGCGGCAGCCCCTGGACGCGCAGCGCGAGCTGGGTGCTGGGGGCCACGTCGATGGCCAGGCGCACCTTGCGCACGGGCACGGGGCTGGCGAAGTAGAAGTGCGTGACGACGCCCGCGTCGAAGAACGCCTGCGTGTCCTCCACCACCGACTCCATCTCCACGATGCTGCCGGGCCGCAGCGAGGGGAGCGGCGCGCGCAACGCGCGGGTGTCGCTGTAGACGTCCGGCGCCGAGTCCTCCACGGGCGCGTCGTGCAACGTCCCTTCATCCAGCGGGTGCTCCTTCCCATCCGGCGTGATGACGCGGGCGCGGAGGACGGGGCGCTGCTGGCGCCAGGGGGACCACTCGGCGCGGGCCTCGGCCCACTGGCGCACGCCCGCGGCGGTGAGGATGCGGAAGACGTTGCGGTGGGTGGTGCGCCAGCGGTGGGGCCCCAGCTCCTGGTAGTTCCCTTCCCGCAGCAGGACCTCCACGTCACCGCCCCCCGCCGGCGCGGGCAGCTTCGCGGCGCTGGTGGCCATGGCGGAGGCGGAAGCCGTGAAGGCCGGCCCTTCCCAGGGCAAGGCGCGCTCGGCGCCCAGGGCGGGAAGTGAGGCGAGGAGCAGGCAGAGCAGCGTGGAGGACGTCACATTCCGGCGGGCCGGAACCGGTGAGGCATTGCGCATGGGCGTGGGAGCGCGCCCTTCCAGACGGGGACCGGTGGAAAGGAGGGCGCGGGGCGCAAAGCCTAACGAATCGCGCGTACGGAATGACACGCACGCGCCGTCTTGGCCGTGAGCGGCTTCCATCTCAATGACTGCTCAGATGCAAGGGATTGGTTGAATACCGGGTAAGTCAGGTGGGTGTGCCAGGACCAGGGAGGACCGGAGAGTGCGCTAATCTCCCGGGCCCGATGCCCCGTCTCCTTTCGCCCGCGCAGGCCTGGCTGTTCGGCCCTGGCGTGGACCTCTCCGTGTTCGCCGGCAGCGCTCTTGTGTCCGTGGCCTTCGTGCTGGCCGCGCCGTGGCTGGGAGCGGTGGGGGACACGCCCGCGTGGGCGTGGCTCCTGTTCGTGGTGGGCGTGGACGTGGCGCACGTCTGGTCCACGCTGTTCCGCACGTACCTGGATGGCGAGGAGGTGTCGCGCCGCCCGGGCCTCTACGTGGGCGCGCCGCTCGCCGCGTACACGGCGGGCGTCTTCGCGTACATGGTGTCTCCCGGCACGTTCTGGAGCCTGTTCGCGTACGTGGCGCTGTTTCACTTCATCCGCCAGCAGTACGGCTGGATGGCGCTCTACGACCGCAAGGCGCGCGTGTCCGCCTTCGAGCGGCGCCTGGATGCCGCGGCCATCTACGCCGCCACGCTGGGCCCCGTCGTGTGGTGGCACGCGAACCTGCCTCGCTCGTTCTGGTGGTTCGTGGAGAACGACTTCATCTCCGGCCTCCCTCGGTGGATGGGCACCGCGGCGCTGGGCGCGCACGCGGCGGTGCTCACGCTGTGGGCGGGCTTCCAGTGCTTGCGCATCGCGCGGGGCGAAGGCGTGCAGGCCGGCAAGGTGCTGCTGGTCGTGGCCACGTGGGTGGCGTGGTTCGGCGGCATCGTGCTCGCGCGGGACGACTTCGCGTTCACGGTGATGAACGTGGTGCTGCACGGCGTGCCGTACTTCGCGCTGCTGTTCCGCTACGCACGCGGGCGCCACGCGGAAGGGGGCTTCGGCGAACTGGGCGTGCTCCTGCGTGCGGGGCTGCCGGGCTTCCTGCTGTTCCTCGCGGGACTGGCGCTCTTGGAAGAAGGGTTGTGGGACGTGCTGGTGTGGCACGACCGCCCGGTGTTGTTCGGCGACAGTGGTCCCGTCCTGGAGGCGGATGTGCTGGCGCTCGTGGTGCCGCTGCTTGCGCTGCCGCAGGCCACGCACTACGTGCTGGACGCCTTCATCTGGAAGGCAGGGAAGGAGCCCGAGTTGCTGGTCCGGCTCGGCTGGGCACGGGCGGGGCAGGGGCCCTCAAACGTCAGCCAGGCGCACAAGGTGGTAGCCATTCCCGGAGGGGGTGAATAGAGCTAGTGGGTCTATGGCTCGACTCCTGCTCGTTTCGAACCGTCTTCCCGTCACCGTCAAGGCGGAGAAGGATGTCGTCTCCGTGGTGCGCAGCGCCGGGGGGCTCGCCACCGGGCTCAGCCGCCCGCATGAGCGCTCCGGAGGCATGTGGATTGGCTGGCCCGGGGATGTCTCGCGGCTGACGGACGCCCAGCGCTCGCAGGTGGAGAAGCAGCTGGCGGACCTGCGCTGCGTGCCGCTGTACCTGTCCGCCAGCGAGGTCAGCCGCTTCTACGAGGGCTACTCCAACCGGGTGCTCTGGCCGCTGTGTCACTACATGCTGGACCGCGTCCCCCGGCAGGACCGGGACTGGGACGCCTACCGCAAGGCGAACGAGCGCTTCGCCGACCTGGCCGCGAAGCACTATCAGCCGGGCGACACCATCTGGGTGCATGACTACCAGCTCATGCTGGTGCCCGGGATGCTGCGCCAGCGCCTGCCTCACGCGCGCATCGGCTACTTCCACCACATCCCGTTCCCGTCGTCCGAAATCTTCAGCACGCTGCCCCGGCGCGGCGAGCTGCTCCGGGGCCTGCTGGGCGCGGACCTCATCGGCTTCCACGCGGTGAGCTACGTGCGGCACTTCTCCGGCACGCTGCTGAGGCACCTGGGGTTGGACACGGACATCGACCGCGTCCTCTTCCAGGGGCGCGAGGTGCGCGTGGGCGCCTTCCCCATGGGCATCGACTCCACCGCCTTCGAGACGCTGGCGCGCGAGCCCGCGGTGCTGGACGAGGTGAAGACGCTACAGGAGCGCTCGCGTG
Organism: Corallococcus sp. AB018; assembly: GCF_003986945.1. NCBI lineage: Bacteria > Pseudomonadati > Myxococcota > Myxococcia > Myxococcales > Myxococcaceae > Corallococcus > Corallococcus sp. AB018. Next base: position 23,664 of record NZ_RAWR01000098.1, read on the forward strand.
GCGAGCGGCTGCTCGTGGGCATCGACCGGCTGGACTACACCAAGGGCATTCCCCGGCGCCTGCTCGCGGTGCAGCGAGTGCTGGAGCGGGAGCCGGCCCTGCGCGGGCGCCTGCGCTTCATCCAGGTGGCCGTGCCCAGCCGCACGCAGGTGCAGGCCTATGCCGAATACCGCGAGACGGTGGACGAGCTGGTGGGCCGCATCAACGGCCTCTACGGCACCGTGCACAGCACGCCCGTGCACTACCTCTACCGCTCGCTCAACGAGAAGCAGCTGGTGAGCCTCTACCGGGGCGCGGACGTGATGCTGGTGACGCCCGTGCGCGACGGCATGAACCTGGTGGCCAAGGAGTTCTGCGCGGCCCGTCCGGACGAGGACGGCGTGCTCGTGCTCAGCGAGTTCGCGGGCGCGGCGTCGGAGATGCGCGACGCGCTGCTGGTGAACCCCTACGACGTGGAGGGCATGGCGGACGCCATCGAACAGGCGCTGGAGATGCCCGGCCCCGAGCGCCAGGCGCGCATGCGCAGCCTGCGCGCGGGCGTGAAGACGCGGGACGTGCACTGGTGGGTGGCCAGCTTCCTGGACCGGCTCCAGGGGCTGCCCTCGGTGGCGGAGAAGCCGCCGCTGCCGGACGGCATGCTCGCGTTGGACAAGCTGAAGGGGCCGGGCCGCAAGGTGCTGTTCCTGGACTACGACGGAACGCTCGTGGGCTTCGCTTCCATGCCGGAGCTGGCCGCGCCGGACGCGGAGCTGATGACGCTGCTCCAGGAGCTGTGCGCCCGGCCGGATATCTCCGTGCACATCGTGAGCGGCCGCCCGCGCGAGACGCTGGATGCGTGGTTCGGTGAGCTGCCCGTGGGGTTGCACGCGGAGCACGGCCTGTGGTCGCGCATGCGGCTGGGCCAGCCGTGGCAGGCACTGCCGGGCGTGTCCTTCGAGTGGAAGCCAAAGGTGAAGCCCGTGCTGGACGCGTTCGCGGCGCGGGTGACGGGCTCTTTCGTGGAGGAGAAGACGGCGTCGCTCGCGTGGCACTACCGCAAGGTGGACGCGGAGTTCGGAGCGCTCCAGGCGCGCGAGCTGCGCCTGCTGCTCTACGAGAAGTTCTCCCAGGAGCCCATGCACATCCTGCCCGGCGACCGGGTGGTGGAGGTGCGGCCCCGGGGCGTCAACAAGGGCCGCGTGGTGCCGGAGGTGCTGAAGCAGGAGGCGCCGGACGTGCGCGTGGTGGCCATGGGCGACGACGTCACCGACGAGGACCTCTTCGCCGCGGTGCCCCCGGGCGGCATCACCGTGCACGCGGGCAACAAGCACACGTGCGCGGCGTACCGCGTGGAGGGGCCGCCGGAGGTGCGGCGGTTCCTGAAGGCGCTGCTCGGGAAATAGCCGCGGGTCGCCCCGTGGGCTTCAGAGGTTGAAGCCCACGTTGCCCACGGAGATGCTGGGTCCGAAGATGAAGGACCACTTGCTGGAGGGCACCACGGTGTCGGTGGTGGGGTCGCCGCTGGTGCGCCGGGTGATGTCGCCCCGGAACTCGCGGGCAATCCATGCGTTGGCACCCACCGCCGCGCCCGGGCCAATGGGCACGCGCAGCCCCAGGCCCAGCACGGCCGCCAGCGTGGGCGGGAACTGGATGTCCCCGGACTGCGGCACCAGGCCCAGGCCCATCAGGCCCATCTCGATGCCCAGCAGGCGCTCCTGGCCCTCGTTGTTGAGCAGCGCCAGGCGCGACAGCACACCGAAGTTGATGGCCAGCTGTCCCGTGGGCTGCGTCGCGCGGTAGAGGCCCGCGGGGATGGTGGCCATGGTGTAGAGGCGGAACATTCCGCCGCGCACGATGGCGGTCCACTGCGCGGACGGCAGGCCCGTGCGGTCCACCGTGGAGAGGGCGTAGCGGGACTCATCCGCGACGTGCGCCACCTGCACGAGGATGCGGTCGTACTGGCCCAGGTTGCCCTGCACGGGGATGACGCGCACCTCACCCTTGGGCCGCAGGAACAGGCGTTGATCCACGCTGCTCTCGCCCCGGATGGAGTTGTCGGACTTCGTCACGGTGATGCGCAGGGTGATTTCCTGGTTGCCCTCCTCCAGCGTGAGGCGCTCGCGGTGGATGATGACGCGGCAGGTGTTGCGCATGCCGTACTCCAGCCGGTGCGGACGGCTGGGCGCGAGCTTCTCGTCGTTGCCTTCCTTGTCCGCGCAGATGAACTCCACCAGGTTCTCCACGTTGGTGGGCACGCTGGCTTCACGCACCGCGCGCTGCACGCGCTCGTTGGTGACGAACAGGTCGGACGTGGCCAGCTCCGCGGGCAGCGTGGGCAGCCGGTAGGCGAAGCGCAGCGACACGAAGCCGCCGGCGGTGGCCTCGCCCTGGATGAGCGTCGTGGTCTCACGCATCGTCACGGTGTACGCGCCGCCCAGCGGGCGCAGCACGAAGCGGCCCAGGCCGCCGTTGGACGCCACCGTCACCTCCGCCGGGCGGTTGGTGGGCACGAAGTCGATGCTGCCGTGGCCGGGCAACTCCAGTGTCGCGCGCGGGTCCGGCACGGGCTTCGTGTCCGCCGTCTCCGACGCCACCACCGTGCCGTCCACGCGTGACGTGATGGCGGTGACGGTCACCTGCGGCTCGTTGGTGCCGCTGGTGCGCAGGAGCACGTAGGTGCCGTCCTGCGCCTTCACCACGCGCTCCACCCGCACGCGCGCGCCGTTCACCGTCCACAACAGGCCGCGCGGGTCGTGCGCGCAGGCCGGGTCCAGGCGCATCACCAGTCCTGAGTCCTCCGCGTCGCGCAGCACCGTGCCCTCCACCGCGGTGATGGGGCACGCGAGCACGGGCAGCGTCTCGGAGAAGGACGTCTCCAGCGCGTCGCCCTTCGCGAAGAACACGCGCGGCACCAGCCGCAGGCGCAAGGACACCGTGGGGTTCAGCCCCGGCACGTTGCGGATGGACACGGCGCCTTCGGTCACCTCGCAGCGCGCGGTGCCGCAGTCCACGGACGCGATGGCCTCCGAGTGCGTCACCGCCGCGTAGCCGGGGCCCTTGGACAGGTCCACGCCGGAGGACTGCACCAGGGGCCGCGTGAGCACGGTGCGGCCGGGGCGCAGTCGGAAGTATTCGTCGTCCAGGAAGCGCCCGTTGGCGTCGTACGTCGACACGCCCGCGCCCCGGCGGCCGTAGGCGGGGACCCACGACAGCGTCGCGTCCGTGGGCAGGCCGGGCGTCAGCGGGACGGCGCACTCGTTGGGGGCGTTGGGCTCCAGGCAGAAGTCCTGGCCGTCCACGGAGGCCGTCTTTGGATCCACGCCCCGGGGTGTCCCGGACCAGGCGATGGCCACGTTCTTCAGGCCGGTGCCCTTGAGTTCCAGGCGCCCGTCGTCCGGGTAGAACGTGGTGGCGGCGCTGTCGATGCGAGGGAAGGGGCCGGTGGCCACCACCACCACGGTCTCGGTGGTCGCGGCGCAGGAGGCCTCGTCCGCGGCGACCTTCAGCTCCAGCGTGCGGCTGGCGTCATCCGCGCGCGTGGGGGGCTTGAGCGTGCGGCCCTCCAGCACCCAGCCGCCGCGCACGGGGCCGCACAGCACGCCCTTGGGGATGACCTCCACCGCCCGGCCACCTTCGGGGAGCTGGACGACGGGGGTGGCGGCGGTGGCGACCGTCGCCACCAGCAGGCAGCCAAGGACGAGCGCGCGTGCAGGGTGCATGCATCTGCTTAAGCACGGAGGGCCGCGTCCGGGTCAAGCCCTCCGTGCTCATGCGACACCAGGCAGGCGCCGCGAGTGTCCGCGATTACCGCGAAGCCGTCTTCTGCCCCGGCCCCTGCAGCATGATGCGGCGGCCGAAGGCGCGGTCCACCCGGCCCAGGAACTCACGGAACTGGGGGTACTCGTCCGCCTTGATGCGGGCGACGGAGAGGGCCACCTCGCCGTCGGCGATGAGCGCGCCGTTCTCCACGCGGTAGCTGAGCTTCACGCGGCCGAACTGGGTGGTCTCCTCCACCGCCTGCGGCATCTCCGCCACGGTGTAGCCGCCGGGCAGCGTGTAGCGCAGCTTGAAGGTGTTCACCCAGGGGCTGGACATCACCAGGTCGAAGCGGCGCTCGGCGAGCGACGCGTACGCCTGCTGGTAGGTGCGCCCCGTGCCGAAGGGCAGGAAGCGCAGGCTGCCGCCGGGCAGCACCTCCGCGTAGCGCGGGATGCCCATGTTGAAGTCCAGCGTCACGTCGTCATCCAGGCGGGTGGTGTCGCTGAGCTTCACCTCGCGCACGGTGAGGCCGGGGAAGCTCTGGGCCCAGGCGCGCTCGAAGGTGGACTTGCGCGTGGACTCCGGGCGGTAGGCGCGGCGGTAGTCCGGCGCGGACTGGCCGGACACGCTGCTCTGGCCCTTCACGTCCGCGCCGCCGTCAGGCCGCAGCGCCACGTCCATGGCCAGCGTCGTCTTGTTGTCCTCCGCCTTGGCCTCCGGCGTGGTGAGGAAGTTGCTCGTCCCGTTGGGGTCCACCACCAGCACGTTGGCCACGCGGTCCGCGGAGGGGAGCTCCTTGGCGCCGTGGAACTCCGCCGTGCCGTCCAGGTACAGGTCGAACTTGGGCACGTACGCGATGGCGTGGTTGAAGGCCGCCAGCGACGCGGGCTCCGCGTCCAGCGCGCCCAGGTTGCGCATGCGCAAGAGCACCAGCCGGCTGTCCACGCCCGCCACCTTCAGCATGGAGTGGATGAGGCTCGCCTTGTCCTTGCAGTCGCCGAAGCGGCGCGCGAGCACGCGGTCGACGCGGTAGGGCTTGAAGCCGTGGATGCCGAACTCCAGCGCCACGTAGCGGGTGTTGGTGACGACGAAGGAGTAGATGGCGCGCACGACGGCCAGCTGGTCCTTGCGGTCCACGCCGGTGAGCACCTGGTCCACGGTGGTCTTCAGCTCCGCGTTGGGCTGGAGCTGGTCACGCACCAGGCCCCACCAGTAGTGGCCCACCTGGTCCCACGTCTTGTACGTGGAGATGTGCAGGTTCTGGGCGACCTCCGCCCAGCCCGGCATGCCCGGCTCCGGCACCACCTTGGAGACGTGCTTCGCGCCGAAGCGGTACACGGTGCGGCCGGACTCGGGGGACTCCTGCTGCTGGTCCACGCCGGCCAGGCGGCTCTTGTTCCAGTACAGCGGCCGCTCCTTGGGCATGTCCACGACGTACTGGAAGCGCACCTTCGGGTAGACGCCCTGCACGCTCTCCACGTCGCCCCAGTAGTCGGACAGCAGGTTGTCCTGCGCGGTGTCGTCCAGGCGGTAGGTGAGCTCCAGCGTGTCACCGGCGGCCAGCGACGGGAACGACAGGATGCGCGCGCGGGCGTCGTAGTACATGCCCGTCCACGGCTCGTTGATGTTGCGGTCCGCGTCGCCGTAGCTGTCCACCACGGAGCCGTCCGGCTTCGTCACGCGGGCGCGCAGCACGCGCACCTCCTGGCGGTCCGGCGAGTACGTCACCGGCACGCTGCGGAACGCATCCACGCCGCGCTGGTTGTACACGCGCACCACCATCTGCTGCATGCGGCTGGACAGGCCGCTCTTCTGCACGCGCACGTAGGTGTTGTCCACGAGGTACAGGGCGTCCTCGTTCATGTAGCCCTCGGCCTCCTTGGACAGGGGCTTCGCGTCCACCAGGTACTGGGTGCCCGCGCTCTCGGACTCACCCTTGAGCGTGCGCAGGGCCTCCTTGAGGCCGGGGTTCTGCGGGCGCAGCACCAGCGACTTCTCGAAGGCGGCCAGGGCGGGCTCGCGCTGACCGGCGGCCAGCAGCGCGCGGCCCTCGCGCTCGTACACTTCCGGCTCATCCGGAGAGAGCGCCTTGGCCTCGGTGAAGAGGACGGTGGCCTCCTCCGCGGCGCCGTTGGCGGCCTTCAGCTCCGCCAGCCGCACGCGGCTGCCGTTGTCGAAGGGGTTCAGGTCGGTGAGCTTCGCGTACTCACGCTCGGCGGCGTCCACCTTGCCCGCGTCCGCGAGCATGGAGGCCAGCTGGCGGCGGGTGTTGGAATCGTCGTAGCGCAGCGCCAGCACCACGCGCATGCGGTCCATGGCCTCCTGGGCGCGGCCCAGTTGACGGGACGCCGCGGCGGCCACGCGCACCACGCGGGGCACGCGCGGCTGCTGACGGAAGGCCTCCTCGATCAGCGCGTGCGCCCGGGCACGCTCGCCCAGGGCCTCCGCCGCGCGGGCGAGCAGGAGGCGCGCGCCCGGCACGTTGCGGCCGTCCTCTACTTCCATGATGGGAGCGAGCATCGGCTGCACGCGCTCCGGGTGGCCGCGGTCCATCTCATGGTCCGCGAGCGCCAGGCGCGCCGGGGCGTAGGTGGGGTCCGCCTTCACGGCGGCCTCCAGGAAGCGGCGGCGCTCGTTGAGGTCGTCCGTTTGGGTGTTGGCGGCCAGCACTTGCAGGCGCGCGTCGTTGGGGGCGCTCTCCGCGGCGAGCGCGGCCTCGGCGCTGGCGGTGTGCTCGCGCTCGTCATACGCGCGGAAGAAGGACAGCACCTGGGCGTAGTCGCCGCGCAGGGCCGCGTCGTCCGGGTTCTTCTCCACCAGCGCGCGCAGCGAGGAGGTCAGCGTGGGCAGGGGCTGCGGCGCGGGCGCGGGCATGCGCTCCAGGGCGGGGGCCTTGGCGGGCAGCGAGGCGCGGGCGGACGCGGACTCCGAGCGCAGGTAGAAGCCCAGCGGGCCGGACTCCTGGCACACCTTCACCAGCACGCGGTTGAGGCCCTTCTTGAGCTTCACCGACACGCGCGTCTGGTCCGGGCGCGGCAGGTTGTAGCGGTCCTCCTTGGACGCGAGCTGGCCGTTCACCCACAGGCGGTAGCCGCCGGAGGTGCCCAGGCCCAGCGCCACGCGCGTGTCCTGGGGTACTTCCAGCCAGGTGAGCGCGTACGCCACGGACTCCTTGTTGGGGCGCACGGCGGTGGCCAGGTCCACGTAGCCGTCAGCGGACGTGACGGACAGCTTGCGCCAGGTGGCCTCGTGGCCCTTGGCGCCGGGGTAGCGCGCGGTGAGGTCCAGGTTGGCGGCCTCCGGACCGAAGTCCGTGTCGCAGCCGGCCTTGCCCTCGTTCTCGAAGCCGCCCACGACGTAGTAGTCGTTGACGAAGCCCAGCCACTGGCGGACCTCGTTGGCGCGCACCATGCGGCCGCGCGAGCGCTCCGCGTCCATGAGCAGCAGCTGCGCGGTGGTGCGCGTGTTCGCGTCCGACGTGCGGCGCGACGCAATCTGCTGGTAGGTGCTCACCAGCGGGGTGAGGTCCTCCACGTCATCCACCAGCGCGTGCATGCGCAGGAGTGCGGCGCCGCCGCGTGGCGAGTTGGCGGCCTTGACGGCCTCGGCCGCGTACTCGCGGGCCCGGTCGTCCGCGTTCGGCTTCGCGAGCCCCAGCACGGGGCAGGTGAGCACGACAAGTGCGGCCAGCGATGTGAAACGCGACATCCGTTCTCCTCGAAGTTCGACGGCGCCCGGGGGCAGGCAGGGGGCGATGACGCCAGTGAACAGGCGGACCCGTCACGGCCTTCCCCTGCATGTGGCCCCGGACGGCGGGCAAGCAACCCATCCGAGTCCCACTCTATGCCGGACCGGTGTGGGGCGGGGTGGGCCCGTGAAGGCCAGGGCACGAAAACGCACAGGGCCGGCGCGGGCGTGATGCCCGTGCCGGCCCCGGTGTGGGTGCCCCTGACTCGGGGGCGGACGTCAGTGGAGCTTGGTGTAGAGCGCGTTGACTAGGCTGCCGTCATCGCCGCTCAGCTCCCAGAACATCGCGCCGCCCAGACCCTTGGACAGGATGTAGTCCGACTTGGCGTTGATGCTCTGCACGTCGTCGTAGGCCACCCACACCTTCGTGGACGGGCTGTAGACGTAGGCCTGCTTGCTCTCCGGGTGGAAGAACTTCGTGTAGCCGGAGCCCGCGCGCTCGTAGTTGGCCTTGAGGTCCTTGTAGTCGAACACGCCGGTGAGGCCGGACTGGCCGTCATCCCAGGTGCCCTTGGTGGGCACGCCGGACTGGAACAGGCCGTTGTTCACGTTGGGCACGTTGCCCCAGCCGCGGCCGTAGAACGGAACGCCCACGACGATCTTGGAGGCGGGCACGCCCAACTGGAGCATCTTGGCGATGGAGCCGTCCGTGTAGAAGCCGTCGGTGGCGCCCGGGTCACCCGTCACGCGGTCGAGCGCGGAGTGGAAGTTGACCGTGCTCTCGAAGGCGCCGTGGTAGTCGTAGGACATCACGTTGATCCAATCGAGGATGCCGGCCAGCTTCACGGTCTCCTGCTTGTTGGCGAGCAGGTCCGGCGACGCGCCCGACGCGATGGTGAGCAGGTAGGGCTGGCCCGTCTGCGCCGTCACGGCGGCCAGCTGGGTGCGGAACTCCTGCATGAGCAGGGTGTAGTTCACCTTGTCCGCGGGGCTGCTGATGTTGTCCGGCAGGCCGCCGCCGGTGGGGTACTCCCAGTCCACGTCGATGCCGTCGAACACGCCCACGCCGTTGGCCGGCGTGACGCCGGGGAACTGGCCCTTCACGTACAGGTCCACGCAGGACTTCACGAACGCGGTGCGCGACGCGGAGGTGGCGGCGACCTGCGAGAAGTACTTGGACCAGCTCCAGCCGCCAATGGAGATGAGCAGCTTGAGGTTCGGGTTCGTCTTCTTCAGCTCCTTGAACGCGCGGAAGTTGCCGCGCAGTGCGCCGGGGTCCCACTCGCCAGGGAAGCCGAAGCCCTTGTCGATGTCCGCGAACGAGTCCCCGAGGACGCACTTGCCGTCCGGAGTGATGTTGGAGAAGGCGTAGTTGATGTGCGTGAGCTTCGACGCCGGGACGTTGGAGACCTGGTAGTTGCGCGCGTAGATGCCCCACGCGGTGAAGTAGCCGACGATGCGCTTGCCACCTGGAGGAGGCGTGCCGGGCAGCTCCACCACGACGCTCACGGTCTTGGTGCCCACGTTGCCCGCGGCGTCGTACGCCTTCACGGTGTACGTGTACGTGCCGTTCTGCGCGGACGTGGAGAACGCGCGAGTGAACGACGACGCGGTGGCGACGAGCGAGCCGTTCTCCAGGATTTCAATCTTCGTCACGCCCACGTTGTCCGTGGCGCTCGCGGAGACGGTGACGGAGCCCGCGGCGGTGATGCGCGACGCGCTGGCGCTGGCGGTGACGACGGGAGCGGTGACATCGCCGTTGGAGGGGATGGAGACGGTGACCGTGACGGTCTTCGAGCCCACGTTGCCCGCGGCGTCATACGCCTTCACGGTGTACGTGTACGTGCCGTTCTGCCCGGAGCCGGAGAAGCTCCGCGTATAGGAAGACGCGGTGGCGACGAGGGTGCCGTTCTCCAGGATTTCAATCTTGGTCACGCCCACGTTGTCCGTGGCGCTGCCGGAGATGGTGATGGAGCCCGCGGCGGTGACGCTCGTGTTGCTGCTCGACGCGGTGACGACGGGCGCGGTGGTGTCGCCGCCGCCCGTGACGGGGCCCAGGTCCAGCCACAGCGCCGCCACGGCCGTCGGCGTCCAGTCCGCCTGGGACGTGTGGGCCTGACGGCACTCATAGACGCGGCCTTCGAAGGTGACGCGAGTGCCCACGGAGTAGGCGACGCCCACGGCCCACGCGGCATCCAGCGGTGCCTTCATCACGCTGCCCGGGCCCTCGGCTTCGGGAGCGAAGGACTCCTGGCCACAACCGGCGACGGTCAGCGCGGACGCCACCAGGCCCACAATCCATTTGCTACGACGCATTCGTGTTCTCCTCGCCTGCGGTACACGCGGAAGGAGTCACGCACCCATTTTTCCGGGTTAATCGCTGTGAATGCTTTTCGCCTGCCCGCCCACCCATGTGGTGTGGACGGAAAGGTCCGGCTTCAACAGCACCAGGTCCGCGCGATGGCCGGGGGCGATGCGGCCCCGGTGGCCGTGCAGCCCCATGAAGGTGGCGGGATGGAGCGAGGCCATGCGCAGCGCCTCTTCCAGGGGCACGTTGAGCACATGGACGCAGTGGCGCACCGCCGCGGTGAGGTCGATGTCCGCGCCCGCGAGCGTGCCGTCCTCCGTCTCCAGGCGGCCGTGGCGGCGCAGGATGGTGCGTCCCTGGAGGGTGAAGGACGTGACGGACGTGCCGACGGGCGGCATGGCGTCCGTGACGAGGAACACCTTGCCCGGCGGTTTGACCTTGAGGAGCAGGCGCAGGTTGTCCGCGTGCACGTGCACGCCGTCCGCGATGACGCCGCACCACGCGTCGTCATGGATGAGCGCGGCGACGACGGGGCCGGGCTGGCGGTTCATCACCGGCGGCATGGCGTTGAACAGGTGGGTGAAGCCTCGCACGCCTGTGTTTAGAGCTTGGGTGGTGCGCTCGCTGGTGGCGGCGGTGTGGCCCGCGCTGAGCACGACGCCTGCGGTGGCGAGGCGGCGCAGGGTGGCATCGTCCACGCACTCGGGAGCGAGCGTCATCAGCACTCGGCCGCCGTGCGCGGCGAAGCGGCGGGGCAGGGCGGTGAGGTAGTCGAGGTCGCGAGGATCGGGCGTGCGGATGAACGAGGGCACGTGGACGCCAGCGCGCTCGCGACTGATGAAGGGACCTTCCAGGTGGATGCCGAGCACGCCGCTGTCGGGGCGCGCGGTGGCGATGAGCGCGGCCTCGCAGGCTTCGCGCATGCGGGCTGCGTCGTCGGTGATGAAGGTGGGGAGCAGGCCCGTGGTGCCGCACGCGCGCATGGCGGAGGCGATGGCGAGCGCGGCCTCCTCGGTAGGCGTGTCGTTGAAGAGCACGCCGCCCGCGCCGTTGACCTGCACGTCCACGAAGCCGGGGGCCAGGAGTGTGTCACCGGGCAGCGTGTGCACGGTGGCTCCAGTGGGGAGTCCGGTCTGGGGCACCACGGAGCGGACGATGCCGTCCTCGATGACGACGGCGTGACCTTCGAGGACCTGGTCCCCGGTGAAGACGCGTGCGCCCTGGAGGACGGTCGTCATCACACGGTCTCCGTGACCTTGCGCAGATGCGCGGGCGCATCCGGGTCCAGGCCTCGCGCCGTCGCGAGCTGGTGCACCGCGAAGTAGAAGCTCTGCACCTGGCAGAGCGGCGCGATGGCCGTGGGGAGGTCCGGCAGCGTGGGCAGAGCCTGCGCGCCGGGGACGGGCAGGGCGGTGTGGACGTTCGCGCCCAGTTCGACCATGCGCTGCACGACTTCGCGAGTGCCCTGCGCGGCGTTGTCCTCCTGCCCCAGCGCGAGCACGGGGAAGCCCGGCCGCACGAGCCCGAGCGGACCATGGAGGACCTCCGCGGTGCTGAAGGCTTCCGCGTGCAGACGGCACGTCTCCTTGAGCTTGAGGGCCATCTCCAGCGCGGCGCCCAGGCCGCTGCCCCGTCCGACGACATAGAGGCTGCTGGCGTCCTTGAGCGTTGAGAGCGCCGGCCACCAGTCGAGCTTCCCAGCGGCCTCCAGCGCGTCCGGGAACCGCCGGGCGGCGTCATGCAGCTCCGCGGAGTCAGACCAGTGCGCGACGAGCTGGAGGAAGGCGAGCCCGGAGAGCAGATAGGACTTGGTGGCGGCGACGCTGTGCTCGGGGCCGGCGGACAGCGGGATGTGCACGTCGCACAGCGCGGCCAGCGGCGAGGCTTCGTCGTTGATGAAGCCCAGGACGACGGCGCCTCCCGCGCGGGCGGCCTCGGTCATGCGCAGCAGGTCGGGGCTCTGGCCGGACTGGGACACGGCGATGAAGAGCGCGTCGCGCAGGTCCAGGGAGCGCGTGTTGTAGACGGACGCGACGCTGGGACCCAGCGAGGCGACGGCGCGGCCCAGCGTGGTCTCGATGAGGTACTTGCCGTAGACGGCCGCATGGTCGGAGCTGCCCCGGGCGCAGGTGACGACGAAGCGGGGCGGCGTGCGGCGCAGGCGGGCGCCCAGGTAGGCGAAGGTGTCGCGGCAGCGCTCGAGCTGGCGGCGGGCGGCGGCTGGAGCCTCGGCGGCCTCGCGTGCGAGGGCGGGGAG
>NZ_RAWR01000099.1:0-35455 GCF_003986945.1 Corallococcus sp. AB018
GGTCTCGGGGTTGTCGGAATTCTCGCTCATGGGGCTCCACGCGTGACGGCCCTTTGAGGGCGGCGGCCTTGAGCGGGCCCGCCGGGGACGTCAGGAAGCAGGTTTTGGGACAGGAAGCCGGACGCGGGGCCTGCGAGAAGGCCGAAACCGCCGGTTCCTGAAACCCCCCGACGGCCCTAGCGCCGGCCGGGAGGCACTGACCACCCTAACAGAGCGCCCGGATGGGGCGCCCGCATTTTCGCCGCCCGTGTGCGCGGCCTGTCCACCGGGAGACCTCCCCGGGGGGCAGGAGGCGTCTCCGGAGCTTGGGGGCACCTCGGGAGGCCGTTCAGCGGATGCGCACGCGGAAGGGCATCATGGCCTTCAGGCCGGGGCGCAGGAGCTCGGGCGAACCCAGCCCCACCTCCCGGGCGAGCACGGACAGGGCCTCCGGCGGGCGCTCCGGCAACGCGGGCAGCAGCAGCCCCGCCAGCGCGTGCACGCCGGGCTCCCCGCCCAGCCCGGAGAGGAAGCCGCGCGCGTCCCCCATGACGTCCAGGTCCAGCTCCTCCGAAGTAGGCACCTTCGCGCGCTTGCGCGCCGACGCGACGGCCTCCGGCATGCCGCCCAGCCCGTCCACCAGCCCCCGGGCGAGCGCGTCCTTCCCGCTCCACACCCGGCCGCGGGCCACGGCGTCCACCTTCGCCTTGTCCATCTTCCGGTTGCGGGCGACCTCCGTGATGAACGTGTCGTAGGAGTCGTCCACCCAGGTCTGCACCGCGGCCTGCTGCTCGGGCGTCCACGGCTTCCACCACTCCAGCAGGTCCGCCATGTCGCCGCGCTTGAGCGTCTCCTGGTTCACCCCCAGCTTGGTGCCCAGGCCCTCCAGCGCGGGCTTCGGGTAGAAGACGCCGATGCTGCCCGTCAGCGTGGTGGGCTCCGCCAGCACCTCGTCCGCGGCCACCGCCGCGTAGTAGCCGCCGGAGGCCGCCGCGTCGCCCATGGAGGCGATGACGGGCTTGTGCTTCTTCGCCTCCAGCACCGCGCGGTACATCAGGTCCGAGGCCAGCACGTCGCCGCCGCCGGAGTCCACGCGCAGGATGATGGCCACCACGGACGGATCCTCCTGGGCCTCCTGCAGCGCGCGCACCACCGTCTCCGCGCCCGCCAACTGCGCGAAGCCCAGCGGGTCCTCGCGGCTGCGGCCCCCGGTGATGTCGCCCAGCACCGGCACCACCGCGATGCGGCGGCGCAGACCCCAGCGGTCCTCGCGCTCTTCGCGCGGCGAGTACGTCGGGTGGAAGCGCATGCCCGGGAACCACTCCGCCACGCGCGCGTCCAGCTCCGTCGCGGACACCACGCCGTCCAGCAGGCCCGCCGCCTGCGCCCGCTTCGAGGACAGGATGCCCTGCGCCCACGCGGCGCGCAGCTTCTCCGGGGGCAGCTTGCGCCCGGCCTCCACGGCCTTCTCGTAGTGCGTCACCTGGGAGTCCAGGTACGCGTCCAGCGTCTCGCGCTCCGCGGGGCTCATGTCGGAGCGGGTGAACTGCTCCATCGCCGTCTTGTACTCACCCACGCGCGCCACGTCCCACGTCACGCCCAGCTTCTCCATGGTGCCGCCCAGCGACGTCACCGTGGCGGACAGGCCGTTGATGGGCAGCGACGCCTCCGTCAGCGCGTAGACGCTGTCCGCCGCGGACGCCACCAGGTAGCCGCGGTCATCTCCGGACAGCATCACCACCACGACCTTCTTGCCCGCCTCGCGCAGCTTGAGCAGCGACTGGCGCAGCTCCTCCGCCGTGCCCCAACCCACGCCGGGCAGGCCCTCCATCTTCACCACCACGCCCTTGAGCCGCTCATCGCGCGTGGCCAGGTCCAGGTACTTCATCAGGCGCAGGTACGGGTCCGCCTCGCTCACGCCCAGGATGGCCAGCGCGGGGCTCACGCCACCAGCCAGCATGTCGTCCAAATCCAGCAGCGCCACCACGCCGCCGCCGCCGTGCAGGGAGCGGTAGCGCTCCGACGACAGGCGCACCTGCAGCACGTGGTCCAGGCCGTTGCCCGCGCCGCCCGCCGCGTACGTCAGGCCCGCGTGGCCCAGGTCCACCGTGGCCGCCAACTGGAGCGCCAGGGGAATGCCGCTGACGAAGCCGTGGGACAGGCCGCCGCCCAGCCTCAGGCCGCGCACCACCTCCGCCTGGAGCGTGTACGTGGCCAGGCCCTCCCGGAAGCCTCCCTCCGCGAAGATCCAGTCCACGCCCAGCGTGTAGCGCTCACCCAGCGGGCGCAGGCCCAGGCCGAAGTTGTAGCGGCGCTGCAGCTTGAGGCCGTCCTGCTCCGGGGCGTTCAGGTCCTTGGCCACCGCGGCCAGCGACAGGAAGCGGAAGGGGCGCGCGGTGAGGCCCACGTCCCAGCTCGTCAGTCCGCTGATGCGGGGGTCATCCGAGCTGCTGAAATCGTGCAGCGCGGCGCCCAGCTGCAGCGTGCGAGGCCCCAGCGACAGGCCGAAGGACGTCTTGCGGTAGTCCGGCGCGTTCTGGCCGCGGATCCACTCCAGGGAGAAGCCCGCGCCCAGGCCCAGCAGGCGCGCGCCCAGGAACACGGCGTCGCCCACGGAGTCGGACTGGAGGTTTCGCTCGTGGAGGTAGAAGAGCTGCCCCGCGTCCTGGAACCCCAGGCCGGCGGGGTTGAGGGACAGGGCGGGCGCTTCGTCGATGAGCGCCGCGTTGGTGGGCGGCAGGGTGATGCCCAGGGGCGGGACGGGGGCGCGGTCGACGGCGCCCGTCTGGGCAATCGCGAGGCTGGGGAGGAGGGCGAGCAGCGGCAGGTGGCGCATACGGACCGGGACTCTAGGTGCGAGCCGTCCCGGGACAAGCGCCGCGTGTTACCAGTCCTCGGTACCCGACACGTCGTCCAGCGGATCATCCCCGGAGTGCTTCTTGACGGACTGTCGGGAGTTGCCTCCGCGGTCCTCCGAACCCCAGTCCTCCGCGCCGCTGCGGTTGTCCAGCGGGTCGCGCTTCTTCTGGACCTGTTCGCCCTCGCTGTTGATGAGCTGGTTGGCGATGCGCTCCATCTCCGACTTGAGCTGGCCGTACTCGTCGCCCTGGAGCACCAGCTTGCGCGAGCCCAGGCGCTTGCCGCTCTTCACGTCGAAGAGGCCCACGGCGAGCTCCGTGCCCCGCTCCGGGATGACGCGCACGGTGCCCACCAGCGCCCGGTCCAGGCTCAGCGACTTGCCCAGCGAGACGATGGCGTTGGCCGGCTTGTCGCTGGGGCGGGACACGTCCGGAATCACCTTGTCCAGCTGCGCGTCGTAGGCCTTGTAGGTGGCCGTGGGCGCCAGCGAGGCGACGACGTCCACGTCGTCCGGCGTCACCTCCGCGATCTGCCCGAACTGGCGGAAGCCCGGCCGCTCCATGCGCACCAGGTGCTTGCCCACCGGCAGCGTGGGCAGCGTCAGCGGCGTGTAGCCCACCGGCTCGCCGTCCACGTACACGCGGGCGCCCGCGGGCCGGGACTTGAAGGTGGCGCTGCCGCGCAGCTGCGAGGGACGGCTGGTGGCCACCTGCACGCGCAGGCTGATGAAGTCCCGGCTGAAGCGCTTGGGGTTCAGCTCGAACGTGGGGTTGAGCGCCATCAGGTCGATGAGCAGCAGCTTGGCCTCCTCCACGTCGCCCCGCAGCTGGAGGATGGCGCCGTGCAACGCCAGCGCGTCGCACAGCGGGAAGCAGGACGTCATGGCCGCGACGGAGCCGTCCAGCTCCTTGAGGGTGGCGCGCACCTTGCGCTCCGCGTCCTCGTACTCGCGCGCCTCGAAGGCCTTGACGCTCTCCTCGTAGCCCTTCTTCGCGCGCTGGAAGGACGCCTGCGCGGACGGGTCGTCCGGCAGACCGAAGAGGTCGCGCGGCTTGCGCACGGAGTAGCTGGGGAAGTTGCCGAGCGCGTCGTTCAGGTAGCTCTCCATCTGCACCCCCGAGGACTCGGACGACGGGTCCATGGGGATGAGCAGCGCGGAGATGCGGCCCGCCGGGGGCGAGGATGACAGCGCCAGGGCGGGCAGCAGCACGAGCGCGAGCGGAAGGGCTTTCATGAGGAGTCCTGTGCGCTTGACGTCCGGGCTAGAAGGAAATTCCACCGGGCAGACCGTTCACCGGGTTGAATCCGGGGCCGCGGTCCGTGGTGGCCACGTACACCACGCCCGCCGTCACGGCCGCCACGCCCGCCGCCGCGGCCCAGAACCAGGGCTTGCGCAGCACGGAGTCGCTGGACACGAGCGGCTCCTTCGACGCGTCCTCGCGGCCCTGGGGCAGCGCGGCGCCGGTGAGGAAGGTGTGCACCTGGTCCGCGGCGAAGTCAGCGCTGCCCTTGCCGTCGCGCTTGCCGAAGTCCACCTCCACGCCGCGCAGGCGGTTCTTGGTGCGCACGTCCCACGCCTGAACCTCGCCGTGCAGCCGGCCCTTCTTGTCCTGGAACGTGGCCGCCAGCACCACGTAGCGCGCGTTGAGCCGCTCGGCGATGGCGCCCACTTCCGGCGGCGTGCCGTTCGCGTCGAAGGCGGCTTCGGTGCCGGCCTTCGTCGCCGCGTCACGCAGCGCGGACAGGCCCGGCGCGGAACCGAGCTTCGTCTTCAGCTCCGTGGGGGCGGACGGCTTCACCTCCACGTACGTCGCGAACGGGGCGTAGCCCGGCAGCACCACCTGCACGGGGTAGCGGCCCGGGGCCAGCTTCGCGCCGGACAGCGGCGTCGTGCCCACGTCGCGGCCGCGCACCAGCACGCGCGCGCCCTGCGGCTGGGTGTTCACCACCAGCGTGCCCTGCGGCTGCGCGTTCAGATCGCTCTGCGCCTCCGAGAACACCCGCTGCACGTCCTGGCCGAAGAGGCCCGCGTCCGGGCGCAGCGACGGCTCCGCGAGGAGCGCGTTCGTGAAGGCCGCCTTCGCGCCCGCCACGTCGCCGTTGAGCAGCTGGGACGCGCCCTGGAAGAGGTACGTCTCACCCAGCTTCTCCGGGCGCAGGTCGCCGGGGCGCTGCACGTAGGCTTCCGCGGCCGCCTTGAACTTCGCCGCGGCGGCGTCCGGGTCCAGGTTGTCGTACGCCGCGCGGCCCTCGTCGAAGAGGGCGTCAGCCCGGGGGTTGCCCTGGGGCTCCGGGGGCGGGAAGGCGGTGGCCAGGTCCACGAACTGGACGTCGCCCGCGCTGCCCAGCCGCCGGGTGAGCGTGTCCTCCAGCTTCGCCGCGGAGTCCGTCGCGGCCGACTGGCGGGCCACGCCAAAGATGGCCACCGCGTTGGACGTCGCCGCGCGCGCCGGAGCCGGAACGTCCGCCAGCTTCTTCGGGGCGGCGGGCGTGGCCGGAGCGACGGGCGCCGGGGCGGCCGCCTTGGGCGCGACGGGCACGTCCGAGTCGGGAGCCGGTTCATCCGGAGGCGTGAAGGTGTCCTCGGGCTCTGCCGCGGGGACCTTCTTGGTGGCGGCGGGGCGCTTCTTCTTCGCGGCGGACTTCCGCTTGGTGGCGGCGTCGGCGGCGGGAGCGCTCAGCATGCAGGCGAGCGCGACAGTCAGGGCAAGGCGGGTGGTGTTCACGATTCGGCGGATGCTAGCCGACCAGCGGGGCGGAAGACCAATGCCTCCCCGGGACGGGTGAACCCGTCCCGGGTGTGCGGGGACTTCCACTTTCTCAGACGTCCAACTCCTGGACCTCGCCGGCCATCTCGGTGATGAACTTGTAACGCGCCGAGACGTCCTTCCCCATCAGGTCATTGATGATGCGGTCGGTCTCCAGCGCGTTGTCGATGGTGACGCGCAGGCTGATGCGGTTCTTCGCGTCGAGCGTCGTCGTCTTCAGCTCGTCGGCCGTCATCTCGCCCAGACCCTTGAAGCGCATGATGTTGGGCTTGGCGTTGCCCTTGGCCTTCTCGCGGATGATGCGGTCGCGGTCCGGCTCGTCCAGGGCCCAGTACGTCTCCTTGCCAATGTCCACCCGGTACAGCGGCGGCTGGGCGATGTGCACGGCGCCCGCCTCAATCAGGGGCCGCAGGTGCCGGTAGAAGAACGTGAGCAGCAGCGTGGCGATGTGGTGGCCGTCGCTGTCCGCGTCCATCAGCAGGAAGACGCGGCCGTAGCGCAGCTTCGTGATGTCGAAGTCGGACCCGATGCCGCAGCCCAGCGCGCTGACGATGTCCTGGAGCTCCTTGTTGGTGGCCACCTTGTCGGTGGACGCCTGCTCCGCGTTGAGCACCTTGCCGCGCAGGGGGAGGATGGCCTGGGTGCGCCGGTCGCGGCCCTGCTTGGCGGAGCCGCCTGCGGAGTCACCTTCCACGATGAACAGCTCGCTGGACGCGGGGTCCGTGGACGAGCAGTCCGCCAGCTTGCCGGGGAGGTTGAGCCGGTGGCTCACCGCGGACTTGCGGCTGATGGCGGCGGAGGCCGCGCGGGACGCCTCGCGCGCGCGGGCGGCCAGGATGATGCGCGCCAGCAGCGCTTCCGCGATGGACTTGTTGTCGTTGAGCCACTTCTCCAGCACCGGGCGGACGGCGCTGTCCACCTGCGCCGTCGTCTCCGAATTGTTGAGGCGGCCCTTCGTCTGCCCCTGGAACTGGGGCTCCACCACGTACACGGAGAGGATGGCGGTGATGCCCTCGCGGATGTCCTCCGCGGTGAGCGACACGCCCTTGGGCGTCAGGCCGTGCGTCTCGATGTAGTTGCGCATCGCCTTGACGATGGCGGCCCTCAAGCCCGCCTCGTGCGTGCCGCCCAGGTTCGTGGGGATGCCGTTGACGTACGAGCGGATGTGCTCGTCCGTGGCCTCCGTCCACGCCAGCGCCACCTCCAGGCGGACCTCGTTGTCGCGCGAGTAGTAGAACGGCGTGCCGCCCACGGGGACGATGGGCTTCTGTCGCTCCGACACGACCTTGGTGAGGTACTCGGCGATGCCGCCGTCGTGCTTGAACGTCTCCGACACGGCGGGCGTGGCCGTCTCGTCCTTCCAGACGACGGTCATCCCCTTGTGCAGGTAGCTCTTCGCCTCCAGGCGCTCGCGCACCAGGGCCGCGTCGAACTTCTGCTTCTCGCCGAAAATCTCCGCGTCCGGCTCGAAGGTGATGGACGTGCCGGTGCCGCGCGCCGGGCCCTCCACCTTGAGGGCGCTGGTGGCCTTGCCTCGCGCGTACGACTGCACGTGGCGCTTGCCGTCCTTCTTGATTTCGATGAGCAGCTTGCTGGTGAGCGCGTTCACCACGGAGCTGCCCACGCCGTGCAGACCGCCCGAGTGGATGTAGTTGCCCTGCTCGAACTTGCCGCCCGCGTGCAGCGTCGTGAGGATGACCTCCACGGCGGGCTTCTTGTGCTTCGGCATCATGTCCACGGGGATGCCGCGCCCGTTGTCCACGACGGTGATGGACTTCGCGCCCTTGTGGAGCGTGACTTCGATGAGGGACGCGAAGCCGTTGATGACCTCGTCCACCGAGTTGTCGACGATCTCCCAGAGGAGGTGGTGGTAGCCCGTGCTGTCGGTGCCACCGATGTACATGGCCGGGCGCTTGCGCACCGGCTCCAGGCCTTCGAGGACCTGGATGTCCGCGCCTGTGTAGGTTTCCTTCTTGGTCGCCATGGCCTTCCCGCTACTCCTTCTTCTCCGGCAGCGGCACGAAGGTGATGGGCTTGGCCACCTCCTTCACCGTGTCGCGCTTGGACATCTCATGGCCCTTGCCGCCGCGGCCCGTCACGGAGAACTTCGCCGGTGACAGGTGCAGCTTGCGGCCCTTCTGCGTCTCGAACTCCAGCACGGCGTCCTTCTGACTGGCCGGCGCCGCGAGGAAGTCCACCACCTTGTCGCCCGCGTCCACCTTGATGACCTGGACGCCCTTGCCGGGGCCCGCCAGCTCATTCACCTCCGCCACCTTGCAGACGAGGGCGTTGGTCTTCTCCGTGAGGACGGCGAGCAGGTCCTTGTCGCCCACCGGCTGCGTGCCGATGATCTCGTCGCCCTCGCCCGTCTTCGCGTAGCGGCGGCCGGCGCGGGTGGACACTTCCGTGTGCGGCGCCAAGAGGAAGCGCAGGCCCAGGCCCTGGCGCGTCACCGCCACCAGCTTCGCCGGCTGGTGCAGGCGGGCATCCTGGGACAGGGCGCCCACCACGCGCTCGCCGTCGTCGAACTTGAACAGCTTCTGCACCGGGTCGCCGTAGCCGGTGGAGGCCGGAATGTCGTTGAAGCGGGTGACGTAGGCGGTGCCGAAGTTGCTGAACAGCACCAGGTTCGCCTTCAGGCTGCCGGCGAGCACCGCCATCACCGCGTCGCCTTCACGCAGGCGGGTGGTGGACGGGTCCTTCACCTCGCGCACGCGCTTGATCCACCCGTCGCGCGTAATCACGACGTGGGCGTCCTCGTCCGCGATGAACGCCTCCGCGGAGAACTCCATCTCTTCTGAGCCCGCGCCGCCAATGCGCGTGCGGCGCTTGTCGGTGTACGCGGCCTTGAGGCCGGACAGCTCGTCGTGGATGACCAACCAGCGCTTCTTCACGTCCTTGAGGATGCCCTCGATGCGCTTGATCTCCGCGCGCTTCTCCTTGAGCTCCTTCTGGACGATGAGGATCTCCAGGCGGGCCAGCTTGTAGAGGCGCATCTCCAGGATGGAGTCCACCTGGAGCTCATCCATCTTGAAGCGCGCCATCAGCTTCTGGGCGGCGTCCTGCTTGCCCTCCGACTGGCGGATGATCCGGATGATTTCATCCAGCGCGTCGTAGGCCTTCTCGAAGCCCTCGAGGATGTGGACGCGCCGCTTGAGCTCCGCCAGCTCGTGCTCGAAGCGCTTGGTGACGATCTCCAGGCGGAAGTCGAGGAAGTAGCGGAGGATGGACTTGAGGTCCAACCGCTTGGGCGTGCCGACGTCCGGGTTGTCCGACGGCACGAGGCACGTCAGGTTCACGCCGAAGTTCGTCTGCAGGGGCGTGTGCTTGTAGAGGTACGCCATCACCAGCTCGGGGTTGGCGTCCTTCTTGAGCTCCATGACGATGCGCACGTCCTTGGTGGACTCGTCGCGCACGTCGGTGATGAGCGGCAGCTTGCGCTCGCGCACCAGCTCGCCAATCTTCGCGACGAGCGTGGACTTGTTCACCGTGTACGGGATGGAGGTCACGACGATCATCTGACCGCCGCGCTTGTGCTCCTCCATCTTGTACTCGCCGCGGATGCGGACGGAGCCCTGGCCCGTCTCGTAGATGTCCCGCAGCTCCTTCTTGTCGTTGAGGATCTGCCCGCCGGTGGGGAAGTCCGGCCCCTTGATCCACTTGAGCAGGTCCTTGGTCTGCAGCTCCGGGTCGTTGATGAGCGCCAGGAGCGCGTCCACCAGCTCGCCCAGGTGATGGGGCGGGATGTTGGTGGCCATGCCCACCGCGATGCCGGTGGTTCCGTTCATCAACAACTGCGGCACGCGCGCCGGGATGACGACGGGCTCGTCCCGGGTGCCGTCGTAGTTGGGGCGGAAGCGGACCGTCTTGCTGTCCAGCTCACCCAAGAGCTCCGTGGCCAGCTTCTCCAGGCGGCACTCGGTGTAGCGGTAGGCTGCGGCGGAGTCGCCGTCCAGCGAGCCGAAGTTGCCGTGGCCGTCCACCAGCGGGTAGCGCAGGGAGAAGTCCTGCGCCATGCGCACGAGCGCGTCGTAGATGGCCGTGTCGCCGTGCGGGTGGTAGCGGCCCATGATGGCGCCGACCACTTGCGCGCACTTCTGGTACTTCGTGTCGAACGACAGGTTCAGGTCGTTCCACATGCCGTAGAGGATGCGGCGCTGCACCGGCTTGAGGCCGTCGCGCACGTCGGGCAGGGCACGCGAGGTGATGACCGACAGGGCGTAGTTGAGGTACCGGCGGCGCGCTTCCTCGGCCAGGCCCGCGGGCAGGCTGTCCCCGCCACCAGCGCCGGACCCGCCGCCGCCGCCGCCCTTTCCTCCGCCCCCTGCCGGGCCTCCCTGCTTCTTGCGCGACTTCGTTTCGGCTTCTGCGAGCATGGTCATGGAATCCAGATGGGTTTCACACGGGCCGACCGGCCGGGCGTGACGCGGCGCGCGGGCGTCACGCCGTGCGCGCTGCGACTACCAGTCGGGTGGGACCCTCGACGTCAGATGGGCCGGACTACCATGGGCCTCTGACATTGAGAACGAATTCGGGAGGTTGCAGCGGCTCCAGCCCGGAACTTCTGCACGTCCGTACAGTCCTATGCCTGCTTGAAACCCACCGCCAACCCCCCGGAATTCCGAGGGGAGTGGGGGCAGGGCCTGGCCGGCGGGCTGCTGGGACTAGCCGTTGTCGCCGTTGGGGTTGGCGCGGGGCTTCTTGCCCTCCGCGTCAGGGGCGCGGCCCCAGCCGCGGCCGCTCTTGAAGATCTGCACGCCCCGGCCGGAGCCGCCACCGGCCATCCCGTTGATGGTGGCGGTGAGGGCCTTGCTGCCCGGCGGGTGGTAGATGACGCGCACCTTGCGGGCGGAGGGCAGGAGCGCGCTGGTGGCGTCCACCAGCAGGTAGACCGTGGTGCCGTCCGTCTGGATGCGCTCCGGGTCCTGGCGGTTGTTGAGGTCCGCGAGCAGCTCGCCCGCGTCCGCGCTGGTGGCGTCCGAGCTCAGCTGGCGGATCTTCACGCGCAGGGTCATCTCTGGAGGCGCGTCCTGGCGCTTGTACTCCCGCACGCCTTGGATGACGACCGCCAGGTCGGCGCCGTTCTCCGGGGCCTTGTTGGCGTCCAGGTGGAGGCCGGACTGGACGCTGGAGTCGGTGTCCAGGAAGAGGGTGACGTTGGCGCAGCGCTGCTTGCACTCCTCGCCGAAGGGGTCCTTGTTGAACTTCAGGCGCATGGCGAAGTCGCTGCCCTGGGGCCCGATGGTGGCATCCACGATGACGGGGCGCTCATCGTCCGGTGACGGCTTGTAGCGGAAGGTCGAGGTGGACCGCCCCGCGGCGGAGGTGGACGCGCTGACCAGCAGCGAACAGGCGAGCAGGGTGGGCAGGCGCTTCACGGACTTGGACCTCCTGACGGCGTGGGGCATCAAAAAGAGGCATTCAAAGGGAACTGGCCCCGGGCCGGCAAGCCTGGGGCGTAGAGTGGCCGTCTGGAGGACAACCATGCCCACACCGTACGTGCGTCAGCTCAAGCTCGGACCGATGGACAACTTCGTCTACCTGGTGGGTCCCCAGGACGGCCCGGAGGTGGTGGTGGTGGATCCGGCCTGGGACGTGCCGGCCATCGAGGCGGCGGTGGCGCAGGACGGCAAGCGCGTGGTGGGCGCGTTCGTGTCGCACTGCCACGGCGACCACATCAACGGCCTCGACGAGCTGCTGTCGCGCCATGACGTCCCGGTGTACGCGCAGGCGGAGGAGGTCGCCTTCTCCAGCGAGCTGCGCAAGCGTGGGGGGGACGCGCTTCGGTCCCTGAGGGCGGGCGACGCGGTGCCGGTGGGCGCGCGCACGTTCCATGCGCTGCACACGCCCGGGCACACGCCGGGGTCGCACTGCCTGCTGGCGGAGGACGCGCTCGTGTCCGGGGACACGGTCTTCATCAACGGGTGCGGCCGGTGCGACTTCCCGGGCGGTAGCCCGGAGGACATGTACCGCTCGCTGTCGCAGGTGCTGGCGAAGGTGCCGGACACCGCGCGGCTGTACCCCGGGCATGACTACGCGGACGTGCCGGTGGCCCAGATGGAGGCCATCCGCCAGAAGAACCCGTACTTCGGCTTCCCGGACATGGCGTCGTTCGTGGCCTTCCGGATGCGACCGCGGCGGTGACTCTCCACGTCCGGGCGTTTCTGACACCCTCGGAGATTTCGCGTACGGGCGCACTCGCGACAGTCTTGAAGTAAACTCAAGCCAGGGAAGCTCGGAAGAGGGCTCCCGCTGCCTTGAGGGGACGCGCGATGCCCGTGGAGATCAGCTCGGTCGCAGTGAAGGATGCGGACGCGAAGACGTGGGCGGACGGCGCCTACTCGTACGCGCGGACGACGGACCGCACCCGGCTGGCCCACCTGACGAAGGTGGGGTTGCGCAACACGCTCCGGTCGTGGATCGCCTCGAAGCCGTGGTCGTTCCCCAAGGGCACGAAGCTGGGCTCCTTCGAGCCCACTTTCGGCATGACGAACACCGCGCCCAAGGCCTACTGGAAGGCCTTCGCCAGCAAGGGCGAGTTCTACATGCACCTGATGTACGAGGCCGACGCCCGCTGCCAGCGCAACCGCGAGCTGGAGCAGGAGCTGGCCGAGGACGTCCTGGAGCATGCCCGGACACGCCAGACGCTGAATGACCTGCGCAGGGCGCTGGGGCAGTACCTCTGGGAGCACGACAGCTGGAGCGGGACCATCAGCCACGTCGTGCAGACGTACTCGCCCTTCAACCTGCTGCCCAACATGACGGGCAGCTACAACGAGGCCAACTCGTACCCGGCCTACGAGCGCCGTCAGTGGGAGAAGCTGGGCGGCAACCTCAACCCCATCAACCTGGTGATGAACCTGACGGCGCAGCCGCTGTACGACTACAGCGTGCGCAGCAAGGACCGGGTGAGCCTGAGCTATGACCGGCGGGACTTCTCCGTCGCGGAGAACGTCGCCATCCTCCACGACCTCAAGGAGCTGTTCAGCCCCATTGGCAACAGCCGGGCCATGATCTCCATGCACAAGGAGCTGGTCCCGCATCCCTACCAGGGGGCGACGAGCCCCGCCCGGCCCAGGCGTTGGACGACGGACGGCGCAGCTCGCGCGAACGTGCTCAAGAAGGACCTCACGCGCTACACCGGGGATCCGCACACGGAGCGCCGACAGGTGGCCTGGGATCAGGGGCGCAAGGGCGCGGGCACGCGCAACGAGGACTCGCCGGACACGGAGACGGCGCGAGAGCACCACATGCCCATCGAGACCGGGCGCTCGCACACGGCGGCCCGCCTGTTCGAGATGGTCGCCCTGCTGCGGCCCGCGAATGGCGCGGGCCCGGTGGCAACCCAGCTCTTCGCGGACCGGATGAAGGCCATGGCCTTCGGCATCTTCGGGTACTGGAACGCGGACCAGTCCGTGGGTGGCTACCCCAAGAGCCTCACGCCGGTGCACACCTACCACGAGGTGATGGACCCGGCGGAGGACTACCTGATGGACATCTACGAGCACCCCTTCACGTACGACGACGTGATCGCCTGGCTGGGGACCTGAGCGCCCGCTCGGCTCACACCCGCCGCGCGCGGGCCATGGGCGGCATCTTCACGCCGCCGCCCGGCTTCGCGTGCATGGCCCAGTACGCGGACACACCCAGCAGGGCCAGCGACAGCAGCGTCCACAGGGCCGCCCAGACGATGGATGGCACCCACGTCTCGCTGGCGAGGATGGCCGCGTCGCTCTGCGCGCGCACCGCGCTGTTCCACAGGTCGTCCCTCAAATCGAAGATGACGTAGAGGGCGGTGAAGGCCGCGAGGAACAGGTTGAGCGCGTCCACCAGCCCCGTGGGCAGGAAGCGCGCACCCAGTCCCATGGCCAGGGCCATGCCCAGGCAGAAGGCCAGGGTGAACGGGTCGCCCGCGTAGAAGAAGCCCATCACCGCCAGCCACACGGACGCCGCGCCCATCACCGCGCGGCCCAGCCGGAACCGGAACGTGGCCAGCATCAGCCCCGCGCCCGCCACCGCGCTGCCCAGGTAGCCCGCGGATGACACGATGACGCGGTTGAGCACGCCCGGCGGCAGGCGGGAGAGGCAGCTGCCTCCCTCGTTCACCTGGAGGTGCACCCGGTCCACCGAGCCCCCCACGAGCAGCGAGGCGATGGCATGCCCGCTCTCATGCATCATCACCACCAGCACCTTCACCGGCCACAGCACCGGCGAATACCAGAAGTACCAGGACGCCCCCATCAAGAGCAGGAGCAGCGCCAGCCTTCCAAAATCCAGTGTCGCCCCGCTCGCGGTCCGCATCGCTGGTCCCCTCCTGCCTGGACACCGGAACATCCAAGCGCGTTCCATCTTCCGCGAAAACGCGCCCCCCGGACACCGGAACGGTCGCGCCGGGGCGGCGGACGGAGTAGGGAAGGGTCACCATGAAGAAGACGCTCCTTCTCCTCTCGCTCGTGGCAGCCCCGGCCTTCGCCGGGGAAGGGAAGTGGACCCCCCAGCAGGTGCTGGAGCTGAGCCCTGCCTGGCTCAAGGCCCAGGGCCTCCAACTGCCACCCAACAAGCTCTGGGACCCCAAGCGGGGCACGGGCCTGCTGGCGGGCACGGTGAACACCGGCGGCTGCTCCGGGTCGTTCATCTCCGCCTCCGGCCTCATCATCACCAACCATCACTGTGCCTTCTCCATCATCCAGGAGCACAGCTCCCCGCAGAAGGACCTCATCACCGACGGCTTCCTCGCGAAGAGCCAGTCGGAGGAGCTCCCGGGCAAGGGCTCGCGCGTGCAGGTGCCGCGCGGCTTCAAGGACGTGACGGCGGAGATCAACGGCGCCGTGCCGCAGGGCGCGGACGACCTCGCGCGCTACAAGGCCATCGACCGCAAGCAGAAGGAGCTGGTGGCCGAGTGCGAGAAGCGCCCCGCCACCCGCTGCCAGGTGGCCACCTTCGACGGCGGCGTGAACTACACGCTGGTGGACGCGGTGGAGTTGCAGGACGTGCGCCTGGTCTACGCGCCGCCGCGCGCCGTGGGTGAGTACGGCGGCGAAGAGGACAACTGGATGTGGCCGCGCCACACCGGTGACTTCGCCATCATCCGTGCGTACACCGCGCCGGACGGCGCCTCCGCGGCGTTCAGCGACAAGAACGTGCCCTACAAGGCGGAGTTCTTCTTCCCCCTGTCCACCGAAGGCGTGAAGCCGGGCGACTTCGTGATGGTGCTGGGCTACCCGGGCAGCACCTACCGCACGCTGCTGGCGGACGAGATGGCGGAGCGCCAGGCGCGCTACTACCCGCGCATGCGCGACGTGCTGGGCGAGGCCATCCGCATCCTGGAGACGGAAGGGGAGAAGGATCCGGCCGGGAAGATCGCCGTGGCCTCGCAGCTCAAGGGCCTGCACAACGCCTACAAGAACGCGGGCGGCCAGCTGGCGGGCCTGAAGCGCGGCCACATCGTGGAGAAGCAGCGCGACACGGAGGCCGCCACCGTCGCCTGGGCGCGGAAGGACGCCGCGAAGTGGGGGGATGCCCTCAAGGCCCGCGAGGCGCTGCTCGCGGAGCAGCAGGACTCCGCCAAGACCTTCGACCGCGAGTTCCTCCTGAACATGTCCAGCCGTCTGGCGCGAGGCCCCGCGCTGGCCACGTCCGTGTCCCGGCTGGCCATGGAGCGCGCGAAGCCGGACCTGGAGCGCCGCCCGGAGTACATGGACCGCGAGGTGCCGCGCATCAAGGACCGCCTGGAGCGCGAGCAGAAGAACCTCTTCCTCGCCTCGGACAAGGCGCTGCTGCACGCGTTCGTGAAGCGCGCGCAGGCGCTCCCCGCGGACGCGCGCATCGCGTCCGTGGACGCCGTGTTTGGCAAGACGTACTCGGAGAAGGACGTCTCCGCGAAGATCGACTCGCTGTACGCGGGCACCAAGGTGCTCACCCTGGCGGAGCGCCTGAAGATGGCGGACGAGTCCGTGGGGCAGCTCGCCGCGCGCCGCGACCCCATGCTGGCGTTCGGCATGGAGCTGGCGAAGGAGCAGGCCGCGCTGGATGACACGCGCGACCGTCGTCAGGGCGCGTCCTCCCGGCTGCGGCCGGCGTGGCGCAAGGCGGTGATGGCGCAGGCGGGCAAGCCGATTGCTCCGGACGCCAACAGCACGCTGCGCGTGTCGTTCGCCAAGGTGCAGGGCTACACGCCGCGCGACGGCGCGCTGTACCTGCCGCAGACGACGCTGACGGGGATGATGCAAAAGCACACCGGTGAGGAGCCCTTCAACGCGCCGGAGAAGGTGCGCGCGGCCGCGGCGGCGAAGAAGTTCGGGCAGTGGGCGGACCCCCGGCTGAAGGACGTGCCGGTCGACTTCCTGGCGGACGCGGACACCACGGGCGGCAACTCCGGCAGCCCCACGGTGAACGGCAAGGGTCAGCTGGTGGGCGTGAACTTCGACCGCGTGTGGGAGAACGTCGCGAACGACTTCGGCTACAATCCGGACGTGGCCCGGAACGTCAACGTGGACGTGCGCTACCTGCTCTGGCAGCTCGACCAGGTCGAGGACGCGGACGCGCTCCTGCGCGAACTCAACGTCCGCAAGGGCAAGCCGGTGGCCAAGGAGGCTCGCTGACATGTCGGACGCGGGGGACGGGACTCCAGCGCTGCCCACCTTCCGGCCGGATGAGCGGGTGTGTGGCAACTGCAAGCTCTGGAGCCCGCACTCCGTGGATCATCGTGGATGGGTAGGGCCGTGCCGCCTGCAGAACTCGCGCGGCATGTTCCCGCCCTCCGCGCCCATCTGTGACAAGTACGCGCCCCGGGGCTCCGCGGCCCCGGCGCCCGTGGTTTCGAGCACGCGAACCCGCGCCCCGCGCAGCGTGGCGCCCGTGGTGGTGCGCCACCGCGCGGATCCGCACGAAGTGGTGGACCTGGAAGGGCTGAACATGACGCGCGAAGAGCTGATGGACATCTTCCGGGAGGCGGCGGCCCTCAGTGATCCGCCGCTCGCCGGCAAGTGGGAGGGCGGCACGGTGCGGCTGGTGCCGGGCAACCCGGAGCTGCAGGCGAAGGACATGCCCATCGACGGCCTGTTCCACAAGGTCACGATGGTGCGCGACCGCATCCGCGTGCTGGAGCAGAAGCTCAACGCGCACCCCAAGCTCACGGACGCGGAGAAGGCGGAGATGCAGGGCTACATCACCCGCGTCTACGGCTCGCTCACCAGCTTCAACCTCCTCTTCAAGGAGAAGGGTGATCAGTTCGTGGGCAGCAAGGGCGACGAGTAACGGCGCCCGGGCTCGGGAGACTCAAGGCCGCTGGCCGCGCTCCTCCATCACGGTGAGGGCGCGCTGGCGGCCGCGGTGCAGGGCGCTCTTCACGGTGCCCTCGGGGATGCGCAGGAGCCGGGCGATTTCGGCGGAGCCCAGGCCGCGCACCTCGCGCAGGTAGAGCACCTGCCGCTGCTGGGGGTTCACCTCCTCCAGCGCTTCGTGGAAGTGCTGCTGCATCTGCGTGCCCATGGCGTGGGCCTCTGGCGACACGGCCTCCTGGGGCGCGTGCGTCAGCCGCTCCCGGCGCCTTCGCGCGCGCAGCCAGTTGATGCTGCTGTTGACCATCACCCGGTGCAGCCAGGTCGTCCACGTCGCCCGTCCATCCAGTCCCGGAGGCTGCCGCGACAGGCGCATGAAGACGTCCTGCACCACGTCCTCCGCGTCGTCGGTGTCCCCCACGATGCGCCGGGCAATGGCCAGCGCCCGGGGACGGTGAAGGGCGTACAAAGCATCCAGGGTGGGGAAGGGGAGGACGGCGGCGTGCGGGCCCATGGCGGACGGTCTCCTGTGTCTTCCCGTGAAACGAACGGGCCCGCGAAAGGGTCTATTGCCCTGGAGGGCATGCGACTCCGGGGCCGTGTTTTCGCCCGGACAGCCGGTGCGCACCTTCCGGGCATGGCTCAGCTGGCCCAGTACGGACGCAGGAGGCCGTTCATGCCCCGGCGCCGCGAGGGCAGCGGCATCATGGACCTGCTCCTGGGGCGCCCGCTCACCAGCGCCCAGGCGATGCAGGAGAAGACGGGCGTCCTCACCGGCGTGGCCCTGCTCGGGCTGGATGCGCTGTCCTCCACCGCGTACGGCCCGGAGGCCGCGCTCACCGTGCTGCGCCCGCTGGGGGCCTCGGGGTTGTGGCTGCTCTTCCCCATCACCGCCGCCATCGTCGGGCTCTTGATGATCGTCGCGAGCTCATACGCGCAGACCATCGCCGCGTATCCCAGCGGTGGCGGCGCGTACACCGTGGCGAAGCAGAACCTGGGGCGGGGCGCGGGGCTGCTCGCGGCGACGGCGCTGATGCTGGACTACCTGCTCAACGTGGCGGTGGGCATCTCCGCCGGAACGGGCGCGCTGGTGTCCGCGTTCCCCGCCTTGCGGCCCCACACGCTGCCCATCACCCTGGGCATCCTGGCGCTGCTCACCCTGGTGAACCTGCGCGGCGTCAGCGAGGCGGGCGCCGTGTTCGTCGTGCCCACGTGGTTCTTCATCACCTCGTTGAGCGTGGTGCTGGCCGTGGGCCTCTTCAAGCTGGCCACCGGTGACGCGATGCCCGTGCAGCAGCCGCCGCCGCTGGCGGTGCCCACCGCGTCCCTGGGCGCGTGGCTGGTGATTCGCGCCTTCGCCAGCGGATGCACGGCGATGACGGGCGTGGAGGCCATCAGCAACGCCGTGCCCATCTTCCGCGACCCGTCCATCCGCCGGGCGCGCACCACGCTGGGCATCATCGTGGGCGTCCTGGTGACGATGCTGCTGGGCATCGCGCTCCTGTGCCGGGCGTACGGCGTGGGCGCCACGGACCCCGACGGCGCGAACTACCAGACGGTGCTGTCGCAGCTCATCGCGGCGGTGATGGGGCGCGGCGTCTTCTACTACGTGGCCATGGCCGCCATCCTCTGCGTGCTCGCGCTGTCCGCGAACACCAGCTACGCGGGCTTTCCGCTCGTCTGCCAGGTGCTGGCGCGCGAGCGCTACCTGCCGCCGGGCTTCGCCCACCGGGGACGGAGGCTCGCCCTGTCGCGCGGCATCCTCACCCTGTCCACGCTCGCGGCCGTGCTGCTCATCGTGTGCAAGGGCATCACGGACCGGCTGATTCCCCTGTTCGCCATTGGCGCGCTGATGGCCTTCACCCTTTCGCAGGCCGGCATGGTGGTGCACTGGAGCCGGCACCGGGAGGATGAGGGCTGGCGGTGGCGCCGGGCCCTCAACGGCGCGGGAGCGGTGATGACGGCGCTCACGCTGTGCATCGTGGGCGTATCCAAGTTCGTGCACGGCGGCTGGGCCGCGTTCGTCCTCGTGCCCGTGGGCTTGCTGGTGCTGTCGCGCGTTCACGCCGCGTACACGCGCACGCGGCAGGTGACGGAGCTGAAGCGGCCCGTGCTCCTGACGCCCGCGTCACCGATTGTCGCAGTGGTGCCGGTGGACCGCTGGTCCCACGCGTCGGAGACGGCGCTGCGCTTCGCGCTGACGCTGAGCGATGACGTGCGCGCGGTGCACATCTGCAGCGGCGACACCGACGAGGCGGCGCTGGACGCCCAGTGGCAGCGCTTCGTCCAGGCGCCGCTCCAGGAGGCCGGGCGCAAACCCCCGCCGCTCGTGCACGTGGGGTCGCCGTACCGCGCGCTGGTGTGGCCGCTGATGGACTACCTGGACGCGCTGCTCGAGGAGGTGCCGGGCGGCACCGTGGCCATGGTGCTGCCGGAGCTGCTGGAGAAGCGCTGGTACCGGGCCATGCTCTACGGCCGCCGCTCGGAGCTGCTCCGCAGCGCGCTGCTGTTGTCCGGCGAGCGGCGCCTGGTGGTGGTCAGCGTGCCCTGGTACATGCGCACGCAAGCGCACCCGGCGCCGCACTCCGCCTGGGGCGACCCCGCCCACCCCGGAGACAGCGGGTAGGGCGGAAGCGCCTTCGACGTCACTCCTGCTCGTCCTGCTTCGTCAGGCCCCAGTCCTTCAGGCGCTTGAAGAGGGTGGAGCGCGCGAGGCCCAGCTCTCGCGCCACGCGCTCGCGGTTGTTGTTGAAGCGTCGCAGCGCGGTTTCGATGATCTGCCGCTCCAGCTTCTCCAGCATCTGCTCCAGCGTCATGCCCGGTGGAAGCTCCGGCACGGTGATGCCCGTCTCGCGGTTGACCTCCTGGTCGAAGGACAGGTCGCTCGCGTCGATGGACGGGCCCTTGCGCAACAGCAGCGCGCGGTGCACCACGTTGCGCAGCTCGCGGATGTTGCCCGGCCACGCGTGCTGCTGGAGCCGGTCCAACGCGGCCGGCGTGAAGCGCACCGTCTGTCCGCGCGGGGCGAACGCGCGCATGAAGTGCTCCGCCAGCGCCACCACGTCTCCCCGGCGGCTGCGCAGGGGCGGCAGGTGCAGGGGCACGACGCACAGGCGGTAGTAGAGGTCTTCGCGGAAGCGGCCCTCGCGCGCCGCCGCCAGCAGGTCGCGGTTGGTGGCCGCCACCACGCGCACGTCCACGTGCAGCGGGCGGCTGGCGCCCACGCGCTTGATTTCGCCGCTCTCCAGCGCGCGCAGCAGCTTCGCCTGGAGGTCCAGGGGCAGCTCGCCAATCTCGTCCAGGAACAGCGTGCCGCCGTCCGCCTCCTCGAAGGCGCCCTTGCGCGCGCCCACGGAGCCGGTGAACGCGCCCTTCTCGTGGCCGAACAGCTCGCTCTCGATCAGCTCCTTGGAGATGGCGGCGCAGTTGACCGGGATGAGCGGCCGGTTCGCGCGCGGCGAGCACGCATGCAGCGCGTTCGCCACCAGCTCCTTGCCCGTGCCGGACTCGCCCAGGATGGTGACGGCCGCGGTGGACGGCGCCACGCGCTGAATCAGGTCCGTGAGCTGCCGCACGGACGGGTCGTTCCCGAGGATGCCGTGGAAGGCCTGCGCCTCCTTCTTCGCCGCGGGCACGGTCTCCAGGATCAGCTCCGCCTCGCCCACGCGCAGCGTGGTGGGCAGCGTCACCTCCGCCTCGAAGAGGCGCACCGGCCCCAGCCAGGTGCCGTTGGTGGAGCGCAGGTCCACGACGTGGAAGACGCCTTCCCGGCGAGTCACCTTGAGGTGCCGGCCGGAGATGAACCGGTCCTGGAGCACCAGGTCGTTGCCTGCGTCCTTGCCCACCGTGAAGCTGTCGCCGGTGAGCCGGTGCACGGCTTCCGAGCCGCCCTGCTTCACGCGCAGCTGCGCGGCCTGCCAGCGCTGCGAGTCGCGGCCCTGCACGGCGGTGGCGCTGCCGGCCTCCGTGGCCGCGTCCGCGTCGTCGCTGGCGCCGTGCTGGCGGAACACCGCGCGCCACTGGCCCAGCTCGATGTCCGCGCCGTCCGGCAGGTCCGCGTGCTCCACCATCGCGCCCGCGACCTTCGTGCCCTTGCCGGACAGGTCCTCCACGCGGCACTTCTGGCCGTCCCACAGGAGGGCCACCTGCTGGCGGCTCACCTCTGGATCCGGAATGGCCACGTCGCTGGAGTCGCCCCGGCCGAGCACCACCCGCGCCCGGTCCACCGCCACCCGCAGCACTTCCTCGCCTCGACGGAAGAACACCAGCTCCGGCATTACGAACTCTCTCCCACGCCCGGACACCCCAGGGCCGCGCGCAGCGCTTTACACGGCGCGTGCGCGGGCATCAACCGGGGGCCAGGAAGGAGCCGGCGCCGGGTGGGGGAGGGCCGGAACCGACCCTGCCCGTCACCCCTCTGCATGCGACCTACCGCTTGGGACCGAAGCGGGGGCTGCTCACCATGCCGGTGAGCCGGCCGCCGCGCCAACCCGGGTTGTCCCGGTCCTGCGGCAGCATGTTCACCGCGAGCGCCAGGGGGCCCAGCCGCTGCTGGAAGGCCTGCTCGAACTTCAGCCGCACGTCGAGCCCCAGCTCGCTGTACTCCAGCCGGCGGCCCAGCTTCAGCGTGCCGGTGCCGGAGCCCTCCAGGTCCTCGCTCTTGAGGTTCAGGTCGCGCACCGTGCCCATGCCCTTGTCGAACTGGACGTCGCCCTTCAGCTCGCCCAGCACCACGCGCGGCAGCTCCATGGGCATGGCGGGCCCGCCGCCCATGGGGATGGCCGCCTTGCCGCCCTTGATGGTGAGCCCCTGGGTGTCCAGCGCCACCGTGCCGGACGCCTGGGACCAGTCCACCGGCTGACCGCGAATCAGGGTCCCCGGCGCGGTGAGCGCGAGCTTCGCGTTGAGGGTGCCTTCCATGTCCACGCCCGTGTACGCCGGCAGGTTGCCGCCGCCGGCCTGCACGCCGTCCACGTCCACGTTCAGCGACGTGCTGCTCATGCCGCCCACGTGGATGTTCACCGTGCCGCCCATGCCCTTCATCTTCACCACCAGGCCGACCGGGAAGAGGGACGGGCGCAGGGCCACGCTGTCGAAGATGAGCGGCTGGCCCAACTCGTCCGGACCCAGCCCGCCGGACTCGCCCCGCGCGAGCGCCGCCACGGACTCCGAGCCCAGCGGCGTGGGCGGCTTGCTCAGGCGCACGTTGGTGGCGGTGACGCCGGACAGGCCGGGACGCAGGCTGTCGATGCGCACCGCCAGCCCGTGGGCCGCGGCCTCCGTCACCAGCCGCGAGCGGACCGCGTCGTACGGGAAGGTGAGCAGCAGGCAGAGGATGAACGCCACCACCGCGAAGGCGGTGTAGCCCAGGACGAGCTTCCAGCGGGCGATCTTGGATTCAGTGGCCATGGGCTATTGCTTCATCCGGTAGGTGGCGACGGTCGTCCACGCCGTCAGGGTGTCCGTGGCGGGCCGGGGCTCCACGCGCAGGTACTTCACCTTCACGATGCCCGGGCCCGTCTCCACCGTGCGCAGGAAGTCCGTCAGCTTGCGCAGGTCCACGTCCGTGAAGGTCAGCTCCACGGAGCTTTCGATGATCTTCCCGTCCCCCACGCCCACGTCGCCCTTGGGCGTCATGTTGGGGACGGTGAGGCCCGCGGCGGTGGCCTTGTCCTCAATGTATGTAATCAGCCGCACGTTGCTCTGGGTGAGCTGCTGCTCCACGTTCTGCCGGTCCGCCTGCGCCTGGCCGTAGCTGGTCGCCAGCGCCTGCACCTCCTGCAGCTTCGCCAGCTTGTCCTGCGTGCGCCGGCGGTAGCCCTGCGCGCTGTTGGCGAAGCTGAAGAGGGTGACGAAGAGCACGAACACCAGCACCGCGGAGCTGGCCAGCGCCACGAGCTTGCGCTCGCGGTCGGAGAGCCGCTCGAACCAGGTCTGGAGGGGCGCGAAGAGTTCTCGAAGCTTTCCCATGTCAGGTCTCTCCCGCCGGCGTCTCGCCGGGGCACTGCACCTGCACGTCCAGGCGGAAGGTCACCTTCTGCCCGTCACGCGTCTTCTCCACCTTGCCCTCCTTCACGTCCTTGAAGCAGCGGTGGCCCTTCAAGGCGGCGGAGAGCGTGTCGATCTGCTTGGAGCTGTCCGTCTCGCCCTGAAGCATGATGCGGTCCAGGTCCACCTGGATGCGGTCGAACTTCACCGGCACCTCCGGCGGGATGCGCTGGGTGACCTCCGCCAGCAGGTTCACCGCGGACATCGCGGGCAGCGCCGCGGCGGGGCTCTCCACGCCCTTGAGCATGTTCAGCGCGCGGTCGTAGTTCGTCTCGCAGGTGCCCAGGATGCGCTGGGTCGTCTTGCAGAGCACCGCGTCCACCTCCGCCTCGCGCCGCGCCAGGACGGTATTGCGCACGACGCCGAAGGCGATGAGCAGGAGCAGCAGCGTCACCGCGAAGGACGCCAGCAGGCCCAGCCGGTCCTTCACGTAGTCGTAGCCGCCCTTGAAGGAGAACTCGCCCCGGCGCAGGTTGAAGCGCGGCGCCTTCACCCCGGCCGCGTTGCCGCGCATGGCCAGCGCGTACGCCTGCGCCGCGGACGGCGTCTCCTTGGGGCCAACCATCGCGGCC
Organism: Corallococcus sp. AB018; assembly: GCF_003986945.1. NCBI lineage: Bacteria > Pseudomonadati > Myxococcota > Myxococcia > Myxococcales > Myxococcaceae > Corallococcus > Corallococcus sp. AB018. The sequence continues at coordinate 23,506 of NZ_RAWR01000099.1, forward strand.
GCGTCCACCGGGAGCGCCAGCACGCGCACCGGCAGGTTCAGGTCCTTGGACAGCTGCTCGGCCAGGCCCGGCATCCGCGCGGTGCCACCGCACAGCACCACCGCGGAGACCTGCTGGCGGGCGCGCGCGGCGTAGGCCTTGAAGGACGGGCGCAGCTCGCGCAGCACCGGCTGCATGCCGCGCACGAAGGCGTTCGCGGCGCGCTCGGCGTCCGGTCCCTGCGCGGCGCTGGCCATGGCGCCGTGCGCTTCCTTCCACGCGTGGGCCTCCGGAACCGTCGTCTGGAACTCCGTGGCCAGAGCGCGCGTCAGGTCGCGCCCGCCGCCCGCGAAGGTGCGCGCGAACTCCACGCCCTTGCCCGGGTGGCCAATGGCCACCGCCGTGCGCTCGTGGCCGATGTCCACCACCGCCACCGGGCCGCCGTCAGCCACGCCCTCGAAGAGGCCGGGCAGCTGGTTGAAGAGGTTCTGGTACGCGAGCGCCGGGTGGGTGATGACGCGAGGATCCACCTGGAGGCCGCCCAGCATCGCCAGCAGCGACTGGAGCTCCTCCTTCCTCACCACGCCCACCAGCAGGTCCGCGGCCTTCTCCTTGCCGCCGGTGTCCTTCTGTCCGACCACCTGGTAGTCGTAGACGACCTCCGAGATGTCGAACGGCAGCTGGCTGCCCACTTCGAAGGGCAGCGTCGCCTCCACGCGCTTGCTGTCGGAGAAGGGCAGGCTCACCGCGTGCGTGGTGAGGGACGGGCCGGGCAGGGCGATGACGACCTGGTCCACGTGTCCCTGCGGCATCTTCCCGAGCAACTCCTCCACCGCGGCGCGCAGCGTCTCCAAGCGCTCGCCTTCCTGCGCGCGGCGCACTTCCGCGTAGGCCTGGGTGGTGTTGCTTTTCGTCCCGGAGGTGAGGACCACCCCCTTCACGGAGTGGCTGCCCAGGTCCAGGCCAAGAATGCGGGCCATGCTATTCCTCTCTGTAATACACGAGCTTGCCCAGCCCGTCGTCCAGGCGGATGACGGCGGTGAGCGTCTTCTGGACGCTGCCCGCTTCTCCCACGGACTTGATGGTGAACGTCTTGCTCTTGTCGCTCAGGTAGCGGTTCCCCTGGACGTTGCCCTTGATGAGCGGGTTGACCGCGATGCCCGCCTGCTCCACCACGCCCAGGAAGTCCGACACCGACATGCCGAAGAAGTTGAACATGCGCGCGGCGCGGATGCGGCTGATGAGCTCGTTGAGGAACACCGGGTCCGTCAGGCGCGGGTCCGGGTGGTTGGGGTCCGCGGCGGACATGATGGCCAGCCCCAGCATGATGGGGTCGTCGGTGTTGATGTTCGGCTTGGAGTTGACGTTCGGGTACACCGTGAGCCGGTCGCGGAAGGCCGCCATGAAGCGGTCGTTGACGCCATGCACGCGGTACAGCTCGTCCAGGCTGTCGAAGCGCGCGTTCTTGACGTCATAGCGCGGTTCGTAGCGGCTGTACGGAGAACCCTCGTCCGCGAAGCCGTTGACGAAGGGGGTGTTGGTGTCACGGACGTTGAGGGTGGACTGGGTGGTGTCGTCGTCCGCCCAGTCCTTCAGCGCGATGACGGTGTCCATGGGCGTGGAGCGCACGTGGTTGGCGTCGTCCTGCTGCCAGAGGAACTCGAAGCGCTTGTCGGAGAACATGTCCAGCAGGCGCGCGGCGGTGGCCTGCATCTCCGCGCCGCCGGTGGCGTTGAGGCGCGTGACGTTGAGCTTCTCCTCTTCGTCGCTGATGGTCGCGAGGAAGCAGCCCTCGAAGCCGCCGAAGGACCTGCGCTGCATCTGCGCCGCCATCTGCGTGGCCGCGCCCGCGTTCTCCCCGTCCTCGCCCTCCATCTGGAAGTTGGAGTCCGCCTGCAGGGGCTCCGTCTCAATGGGGCGGCCGCTCGCGTCCTCCGCGCCGTCGCTCTTCACCAGGCCCTTGAGCATGTGGCAGTCCACCCGCGCCAGCTTCCAGAGCTGGAGGTTGAGCGACTGCGGCTGGAACGCGTTGGCGCCGCCCGCGCCGTTGGCGCCGCCGCCCGTGAGTGCGCCCAGGATGCTCGCGGGGTTGGGGATGGGCGTCTGGTCCACCTGCTTCTGGAAGCGCAGCAAGAGCCGCCCCAGCGACAGGCCGGAGCGGGCCATGTAGTAGGCGCGCACTTCGTCCCGCTGGTTGGCGGCGAGCTGCAGGTCCACGCGGCTGTTGTAGGCGAACTCCGTGGCCACCACCGTGAGCAGGGTGATGGACACGAGCGCGATGATGAGCGCCACACCGCGCGAGCGCCGGTGCTTGCGCTCCGCGGGCGAACGCGGCGCCGCCTGGGAGAGGGCCGTCCGCGCCTTGCCGCGCCGGCGGGACGCCTGCTGGAAGTAGGGGAAGGCCATCAGTTGAACCTCTCCAGGGTTGTGTTGAGCACGATGCGCGTCTGCGTGGTGTAGCGCGCCTCCTTGCCCGACTCATCCAGGGCGATGACGGTGATGCGCACGCGCGTGGGCAGGATGTCCTTTCGCTCCGTGCGCCGCGTATCCCATTCGTCGTCCCACTCCTTCTTGTCGGAATCCCAGTAGGCGAACTCCACGCCCTTGACGCCCTCGAAGAGGACGTCCGTGGCGCCGCCCCGGTCCATGCGGTCCCCCACGTTGGGGTCCACCCGCCGCTTCAGGTCCTGCCGCTGCCGGGCGCCGCGCTCGGAGGAGTTCTCCACGAAGTACTCCACCACCGCCTGGTCGGACTCCTTCACGTCCGTGTACAGGCGCTGGTGCGCGAACGTCGTGAAGGTCAGCTTTTCGCGCTCGCCAATGAAGTTGGTGGGCCGGTCGTTCTGGTCGCGGAAGCGGCGTGCGTCGTAGCGGTCGCTCACGAACGCGGAGCCAATCTCCCGCGCCATGCGGTTGAGCGACACGCGCACCATGCGGTAGCGCTCCGCCTCGCCCTCCACGACCTCCTTGGCGTTGATGCCCGTCTGGAAGGCCATGGCGACGACGGTGCCCATGAGGGCGGTGATGCCCACCGCGACCATGACCTCCATGAGGGTGAAGCCACGCATGCGCCGCTTCATCGGATGCTCCCTCCGCGAGGCAGGCTCGGCAGGTTCGGCATGCCACCCCGGCCGCCGAAGATGCCGCCCGGCGCGCGCGGGTTGATGCCGGTGTTTCCGGTGCCGCCCTGCTGGCCGCCCATGCTGCCGTTGAGCTGCTTGAGCTGTTCCGCCCGGTTGACCAGTGGCTCGCGCGTGTTCGGGTCCAGCATCTGCCCGTTGGGGCCGGGGATGGGGTTGTCCACCAGCTGTCCCGTGCGCGGGTTCACCCACTGGTTCTCCGCGCCCGCCGTGCTGCCCGCGTTGGGCGTGAAGCCGCCGTTGCGATCTCCGCCGGGCCCCAGGGACACGACGTGCGTCACCACGTCCACGCTCTCCACCTGGGTGCCTTCCTTCCAGTACACGGTGAGGTGCACCTCGCGGACGGACTTGGTGAGCTGGTCCACCATCTGCGTGAACATGGGCTGCGCCATGCTCATGGCGGACGCGCCCAGGGGGCTGGCGCCGGTGGTTCCGCCAGGAGGCGTGCCGCCCTTGCTGTCACCGCCGCCGCCACCGAAGAGGCTGGCCAGGCCGCCCAGCGGGTCGCCGGAGTCGCCGCCGCCCATGGGCAGGTTGAAGATGGCGCCGATGAGCTGGTCCGGCGTCACGCCGTCCGTCTTGGGCGCGATGATGCGGGCGCGCCACTTGAACTGGGGCCAGCCCTCGTCGGAGAAGTCGCCGGACTGCTCGTCGTCGTCCTGTTCGAAGCCGTCGTCGTAGAGCTTCTGCTCCAGGTCCGTCATCTTCGAGCGGGACAGGAGCGCCGCCACGGTGAGCCGCTTGGTGTAGACGTGGTTCGCCACCGCCCCGGAGTTGAGGTCGAAGATGGCCATCAGCGCGACGCTGAGGATGGCCATGGCCACCATCGTCTCCAGCAGGGTGAAGCCCCCGTGCCTTCGCGTTGGGGTCGTCATGAGCGGGGCACCTCCAGGGCCTCGGATGCGATGAACACCTTGCCCGTCAGGGGTGACACGTCCAGCGTCCAGGCGTTGTCACCCTGGCGCAGGAAGACCATGGCCTTCTCCGTGTAGCCCTGCGGGAAGAAGTAGAGATAGGCCACGCCGCTCTCCACCGGCTCGCGCTGCTGCCGCGTCCACACCGACACCGCCACGCCCGCCGGAAGCTGCTTGGGGGAGATCTCCTCCGCGGTGTACGCGGAGAAGGTGGACTGGGACTCGATGCGGTTCTTCTCCTCGTCCATCAGCTCCTGCGCGGACGGCTGCGAGCCCTCCGAGCGCGTGTAGTTCTTGCGCGAGTCCCCGCCGTTGTTGCCGGCCTTCCGGGCGCGCTCGCGGTCGCGCGCTTCGTCGCGGAGCGCCGAGTCCCGGTCGCGCGAGGTGGTGACGCCGCCCGCGGCGCATTCGGCGTGGTAGCGCGTGGCCTCTTCACGCTTCGGGTCGGGGATTTCGAACACCAGCCGGCACGTCTTGCCGCTGAGCGCCGCCGAGTCGTAGAGCGAGCGGATGACGCCCGCGAGCTCCGTGGCGCTGCCCTTCGCCTTCGCGCCGGTGATGGCGCCAATGCCAAGGGTCACCGCGGCGAACATCACCGCCGCGATGGCCAGCGCGATGGAAATCTCAATCAGCGTGAGGCCGCGCGGGGCGCGACGGCGGCGGGCGGGAGCAGGGGACATGGCCGGCTTCAAGGCTGCACCTCCTGTGCCACGATGCCGCCGCTGAAGAGGTCCGCGGCGTCGCCCGTGCCGCCGGGCTTGCCGTCCGAGCCCAGCGACAGCACGGCGCCCGACTTGCCCTCCATGCGGTAGACGTACGGGTGGCCCCACGGGTCGAGTGGCGTGCTGTCCAGCACCTTGGAGGCGATGAGCGGCGCGAAGCCTTCCGCCTGCGTGGGGAAGGAGCCCATCAGCCGGTGGTAGGCCTTGAAGAAGCCCTCCAGCCGGCGGATCTGCTCGCGCGCCTGGCGCTGGGTGGGCGTGAGCGAGTTGTCCTCGGTGACCCACACCAGCGCGAACGCGAGCAGGGTGGCGAGAGCGAAGACGCCCAGCAGCAGCAGGCGGCCCACGCGCTGCGAGCGGGCGCGGGCCTGACCGCTGGAAACGGCTCGCGCCTCGCGCGCGGACGTCGGGGAGGAAGTGTGCTCGGGAGTCATCACGGGCATTCCTACGACAACACGCGGGAGGCGCGGCTTTGCTTCAGGAAAACGCCCGTTACTGCCGGGCGTTCTGGTCCTTGGAGGAGATGTCGGCGTCGGAGCCCTCGCCGCCCGGGTTGCCGTCGGCGCCGTAGCTGGTGATGACCGGCTTGCCGCCCTCGTTCATGTACACGTACTCGCGGCCCCAGGGGTCCAGCGGCATGCGCTCCAGGTTGTTGGTGTCCACCAGCGCCTTGAGGCCCGTGGCGGTGTCCGGGTAGGAGCCCTTCTTCGTGTAGTAGAGCTTCATCGCGCTCTGGATGTTGCGGATGTCCAGCTTCGCGGTGTCCTGCTTGGCCTCTTCCAGCTTCGGGATGACGGCCACGCCCACCGCCGCCGCGATGAGCCCGAGGATGGTGATGACCACCATGATCTCGATGAGGGTCATGCCGCGGTTCTTGCGGCGCTGCTGCTTCTTCGCGTTCGTCGTCGTCATGTCGTCCTCACCTTCGGGTGACTTTCTGGCAAGCCACCGCGCAATGGGTGTGTCGGGATGTCAGAGGCGTTGATTCAGGGCGTGCCCGCGCTGGAGGCGGCGGGCGGGTCGCGGTGGACGTAGAGGGTGGCCCCCACCGTCGCCAGCGTGGCGGCCAGGGCCAGGAGCCCCGTCAGCGTGGCGCGCTGGATCCACCGGTCGAGCGTGTCGTTCATCGCGAGGCTCCCTCCACCTAATGGATGGCCGTGTTCACCTGCAGAATCGGCATCAGGATGGAGAGCGCTACGAATGCAATCATCACGCCCATCACCACGATGAGCATGGGCTCCAGGAGGCTGGTGAGCGCGCCGATGCGCACGTTCACCTGCGTCTCATAGGAGTCCGCCACCGACAGCAGCATGTCCTCCAGCTGCCCTGATTTCTCACCGATGGCGACCATGTGGTACACGAGCGGCGGGAACTGGCCGGACCGCTTGAGGGGCGTGGCGATGCTTTCGCCCTCGCGGATGGACTCGCGGGCGTTCTCCACCGCGTCCGCCAGCACCGAGTTCGTCATCACCGCCTTGACGATGTCCAGCGCGGCCAGCATGGGCACGCCGCTCTTGAGCAGCGTGGACAGCGTGCGCGCGAAGCGGGAGATGGCCAGCAGGCGCACCAGGCTGCCGAAGATGGGCGCCTTGAGCGTGAAGCGGTCCCACTTGGGCTTGCCCTTGGGGCTCTTCGTCCAGCGCATGAAGAAGATGAAGCCCGCCACCATGGCCGGAATCACCAGGAACCACCACGCCTGCATGAAGTTGGACGCGGCGATGAGGATGCGCGTGTTCAGGGGCAGGGTGGCCTTCATCGTCTCGAAGATCTTCGTGACCTTCGGGACGACGAACACCATCAGCAGCACCAGGATGCCGCCGCCCACCAGCATCATGATGGCGGGGTAGAGCATGGTGCCGAGGATCTTCTGCTGCAGCTTGGCCTGGTTCTCCGTGAAGTCCGCCAGGCGCAGCAGCACGGTGTCCAGCGCGCCGGAGGCCTCACCCGCGCGCACCATGTTGATGTAGATGCTGGGGAAGATTTTCGGGTGCTGGCTGAACGCGTCGGCCAGGGACGAGCCTTCGTTCACGCGCTGCTTGATGTCGGAGAGGGCGCGCTTGAGGCGCTCCTTCTCCGCCTGGTCCACCAGCGCGTTGAGCGAGTCCACGATGGTGACGCCCGCGCCCAGCAGGGTCGCGAGCTGGCGGGTGAGGATGGCGACGTCCTCGGTGCTGACCCGGCCGCTGGCCAGCTTGCGCAGGTCCACGTCGCGCGCCACGAGCGACGCGTTGGCGCCCTTGGACACGCCCGCGCGGCTTCCCTCCGCCTGCCCGAGCACGTCGGTCAGGAAGATGCCGTCGGCGCGCAGCTTGGAGCGCAGCGTCTTGGGTGAGTCCGCCTCCAGCAAGCCCTTCTTCTGCTTGCCGTGGGAGTCGAGGCCTCTGTATTCGAAGACGGGCATGGCGGACTAGATGTCCTCCTGCGTGATGCTCAGCACTTCGGCGATGGTCGTCTCGCCCAGGGCGATCTTCCGCACGCCGTCATCCAGCAGCGTCGTCATGCCCTTGGCCAGGGCGGACTTCTTGATGGTGGACGCGTCCACGTTCTTGAGCACCAGCTGGCGCACGTCGTCGTCCACGAAGAGGAACTCGTAGATGCCGGAGCGGCCGCGGTAGCCGTTGCGGTTGCAGGAGGGGCAACCCGTCGCGCGGTAGATGCGGTCCGTGTTGAACTTCGCCTTGAAGCTGGCGAGCGTGAAGCCCAGCTCCTTCAGGTCCTCGTCCGTGGGCGTGTAGGCCTGCCGGCAGTCCGGGCACACGCGGCGCACGAGGCGCTGGGCGAGGATGCCGGTGAGCGACGACGCCACGAGGAAGGGCTGCACGCCCATGTCCACGAGTCGCGTCACGGCGCCGGCCGCGTCATTGGTGTGCACCGTGGAGAGCACCAGGTGGCCCGTGAGGGACGCCTGGATGGCGATCTCCGCCGTCTCCTTGTCGCGGATTTCACCGACCATGATGACGTCGGGGTCCTGGCGGAGGAAGGAGCGCAGGCCCTGCGCGAACGTGAGGCCAATCTTCGGGGCGATGGCCATCTGGCCAATGCCCTTGAGCTGGTACTCGACCGGGTCCTCGACGGTGAGGATGTTGAGGTCGGAGGTGTTGATCTTGGAGAGCGCGCCGTAGAGCGTGGTCGTCTTGCCGGAGCCCGTGGGGCCCGTCACCAGGACGATGCCGTGCGAGCGCTTGATGACGGCCTGCATGTTGCCCAGCACCTGCGGGCTCATGCCGATCTCCGCCAGATCCAGCAGCGTCGCCGTCTTGTCGAGCAGACGCATGACGATGCGCTCGCCGAAGGACGTGGGCGTGGTGGACAGACGGATGTCGATGTCGCGGCCCGCGAGCTTGATGCGGATGCGGCCGTCCTGCGGCAGGCGCTTCTCCGCGATGTTGAGCTGCCCCATCACCTTCACGCGCGCGATGATGGAGTTCTGGTAGCGCTTGGGCGGCTTGATGACCTCCTGGAGCACGCCGTCGATGCGGAAGCGCACCAGGAGCTCGCGCTCCATGGGCTCGATGTGGATATCGCTCGCGCGCTCCTTGGCGGCGCGGAAGAGCACGGAGTTCACCAGCCGGATGACCGGGGCCTCGTCGTCCGCGTCCAGCAGGTCCTTGGGCTCCTCCAGCTCGTGCGCCAGCGAGTCCAGGTCCTCCGTGGTCTCCATCTCGTCCACGAGCGCTTCCGCCTCGTTGACGGAGCGGTCGTACACGCTGTTGATGGTGTCCACGATGGTGGAGGCGAGCGCGATGCGCGGCTGGATGCCCTGACCCAGCAGCAGGCGCGCATGGTCCAACGCCGTCGTGTCCAGCGGATCCGCCACCGCGAGCACCACTTCGTCGCCCTCCACGGAGAGCGGGAGCAGCTGCGTCTGGCGGGCGAAGTTGATGGGGATGCGCTTGACCAGGTCCGCGTCCACCTCCTCCGCGAAGATGCGCTGGAGGTAGGGCAGGTCCAACTGGTGGCCCAGGGCGCGAGCGACGTCCTCCTCGCTGACCGCCTTCATGCCCACCAGGATTTCACCCAGCCGCCCGCCCTTCTCCTGCTGGGTGGCGAGCGCCTCTTGAATCTTCTCCGGGGTGAGGGCGGGCACGAGCGCGCGGAGGATCTCTCCGATGGGCCGGCCACAGAGGTACGCGAGCCCATGGCCCACGACCTGGGTGGCGTCGTTGCGGCCGCCGGACACGTCGGGCGTCGCGGTGGAGCCTTGAGAGGTGGTGGTGTCGGCGGTCAGGTCCATGGCTGTTACTCCCCGTCTCCCGGCTGGATGCGCAGCCGCTCGGCGTCCGCGTCCGGGCTGGGCGCGATCACCTCGGGCTGTGGCGCGGGGACTGATCTCTCCGAACCCTCCGGAGGCGCCTCGAAATTTCGCGGCGCCTGGTCGCCCTCGGGGGCGGGTGCGGCACCTTCCTGCGCAGCAGGCGCTTCCCCGCCCGGCCGCGCGGGGGACGGAGAGCCGCCGGGAGCCGGGGAGCCAGCCGGGCGGATGACCCGCTCGTTGGTCGTGCCGCTGCCGCCATTCTCCACCCGCTGCTCTTCCTTGATGACGGACTGGTTCATGCGCGACAGGGGACCGGGCTTGCGGCTGAAGTCCACCGCGACGTCATAGCCGGGGACCTGGCCGTAGAACTGCTCCACGAACTGCTGCCGCTCCTTCATCTTGCGCTCGAAGATGCGACGGAAGTCGTCCTGGCCGCGGATGATGTAGGGCGTGAGGAAGAGCAGCAGGTTCGTCTTCGTCTTGCGGCGCGTGGTGTCGCGGAACAGGTGGCCCAGCAGGGGGATGTCACCCAGCACCGGCACCTTGGAGACGGACTCCAGCGTGCGGTCCTGCATGATGCCGCCAATCACCACCGTCTCCATGTCCTTGGCGATGACCGTCGTCTTCGCGCTGCGCTTGGACGTCGTGGGGCCGAGGACGGGGTCCGTGGAGGCGATCTCTTCCGTCTGCTCCGTGATGACGAGGCGGATGAAGTCGCTCTCGTTGATCTGCGGCTTGACGGTGAGCTTGAGCTCCACGTTCTGGCGCGTGATGGGCGCGTACAGCGACCCCAGGCCGCCCAGCGAACCCAGGAGCGAGGCCTGCACGCCGTTGGCGCCGGTACCCGTGCCGCCGAGCGAGCTGCCCAGCGCGGACGGGGTGAAGCCGGACTGGAAGGGCACGTTCTGGCCCACCGTGATTTCGGCCTCCTCGTTGTCGCTGGTGAGCAGGTGCGGCGTGGACAGCACGTTCACGTCGGACGACTGCTGCATGGCGTTGAGCACCACGCCGAAGGCCGGGATGTCGATGCCCAGGTTCTTGAGCCCGGGCAGGACGGGGCCCTGGATGCCGGCGAGGAAGCCGCCCATGCCGGCCAGGTTCGCCAGGGAGAAGGACGGGGGCACGCCGCCGCCGGAGTAGTTGGTGCCCAGGATGCCGGGGATGGCGCCGTCATCCGTCTTGAGGCTGAAGCCCTGGTGGAAGTTGATGCCGAACTCGCTGTTGCGGTCCAGGTTCACTTCCATGATCACCGCCTCCACGAACACCTGGCGGCGCGGCTGATCCAGCTGCTGGATGATCTGGACGATGTTCTTGTAGTCCCCCTGGCTGGCGACGATGACCAGCGAGTTGGTGCCCTTGTCCGCGGAAATCTTCACCTCGCCGCTGAACAGCTCCGCGGCCTGGGCGGGCGCGCGCGGCAGGCCCTGCGGCACGTTGGGGATGGGGCCGCGCTGGGGGCGGTTGGCGGTGCCCTGCGCGAGCGACTGGAGCGTGCTGGCCAGCTCCTCCGAGTTGGCGTTCTCCAGCGGGTAGACGTTGATCTTGTTGCCGCTGCCGGACGGGATGTCCACCTCGCGCACCAGGTCCTGGATGCGGCCGAAGGCGGCGGGGCTGGCCACGATGATGAGCTTGTTGGTGCGCTCGTCCGGGATGATCTGCGACAGCGTGACGGCGCCGCCCGACTCCGTGCCGCTGGAGACGCCTTCCGCACCGGGAGCAGGCTGGCCCGGCTGGCCTTGCGTGAAGTTGCCGGGGCGCTGGCCCGCGCGGCCGCCCGCGCCGGCCTTGGCTTCAAAGAGCTTCTGGATGGTGTTGGCCACGTCCTGCGCGGTGGCGTACTGCACCTGGATGATGCGCATCTCGTCGCTGGAGGAGCGGCTGTCCAGCTGGTTGATCAGGCGCTCCAGGCGGTGGATGTTGGAGCCCACGTCGTTGATGATGATGGTGTCCGGCGGGTACGGGATGGTGTCGCCGTCCTTGGACACGAGCTGCTGGAGGACGCCGCGCAGCGGCTCCACCTCCACGTACTTGATCTTGAACAGCTTGGTGACCATCTGCTCGTTCGTCGTGTACGGGGTGTTCTCGTCCACGATGGTCGGGATGGGGTTCTGCTTCGCCGAGCGCTTGTCGACGATCTTCAGGAAGCGGCCGTACGGGTAGACGGCCAGGCCGTTCGCGTCGAGCGCGGCGAGGAACGCGGAGTAGAACGAGTCCGCGTCCACCTCCACGCGGCCGTTCTCCGGACCGATGATGGAGATCTTCCCGCGCACGTTCTCCGGGAGGATGAACGTGCGGCAGGTGGCGTCCGACACGGTCTGGACGAGCTTCTCGATGTCCACCTTGTCGAAGTAGATGCCGTAGCGCGCGTTGCGACGGGCCTGCTCGCACGTGGGCGTCTGGCGGGGGCCCTGGTTCTCGGCGGGCGCGGCGCTGTTACCGCCCTGCGGGGTGATGGTCCGGTCGCGTTCACCCTGGGCCGCGGGAGCGGGGGGCGGGGTACCGGGCTGTGTAGGACGGCGCTGGGCCCACGCGGGAACGGAGAGCGCGAGGCACAGGCAGAGCATCCAGGACGGGAGCGTCGTCTTCATGGAGGAGCGGGCGCTTTGACGGGGGTGTTTAACGGACGTTGTAGGATTTGCGGATCGGCGCGCCGTTGCGCTCGATCTCGATCTCGATACGGGAGGAGTCCTTCAGCTTCGAGTAGATCTCCAGCGCCTTCTCGGGGCTGTTCATGTCGAAGCCGTTGATGCGGCGGATGACGTCACCGTTCTGGACGCCGATCTTCGAATAGATGCTGTCCGGGCGGATGGAGAACAGCTTGAAGCCCACCGCCTGGCCGTCCTTGAAGGCCGGCACGATGCGCGCCTGCATCGCCACGTCGTTGAGGTTGCTCAACGTCTTGTCGATTTCGGCCTTGGGGACTTCGTACTCGTTCTCACC
>NZ_RAWR01000009.1:0-82427 GCF_003986945.1 Corallococcus sp. AB018
GCCCCACGCCCGCCTGCGCCGACGCCGGCAGCACCTGCTCGCGGCTCTGTCCATCCAGGAAGCCGAGCACGCCTCCGCCCAGCGTCACCGTGCGCTTGGGGCCGTCCGTCATGGGACGCAGGAACGCTTCCAGTTCGCGCCGCTCGCCGGAGCGCAGCGCCACGGTGTCCTCCCACAACACCTGGCCGCCCTTGCGCAGCTCCAGCTTCCGCTTGCCCTCCGGCACCACCACGCCTCCGGGCAGCTCGCCCGCGTCGTGGCCGTCCACCTTGAGCGTGAAACCCTCCAGCCTCGCGCTGTAGGAGAAGACCTCTGGCTGTCCCGGCCGCTGCAAGGAACCGGACAGCAGCACCGGATCCGCGCCCACTTCCAATATCTGCGCGCTGGGACGCTGTCGCCCTTCCGTATAGGCCCAGGTGTTGCGGCGGGCCCAATCGTGGGCCTCGGTGGCGCTCACCGCGCCGTCGCGGTTGCGGTCGCCGCTTCCGTCGAGCGCCTGGATGAGGAAGTGCGTGTAGATGTCATTGGCCAGCGCGTCGTCCTCTCGCGCGGCCTCGCCCCAGTCGCTGGCGGACAGCACCAGCGAGGCGCGGCTCGCCGCCTCCAACGGTTGCGGAAGGAAGGACGCCTTGGTGTGCGCGAGTTCGTCGCGGACCTCCGGCGGAAGCAGCGACTTGCCCGTGCCGCTGTGACAGGTGGCCAGCACCAGCACGCGCCGCCGTGAACCCAGCCGCTCCAGCGACTGCTCCAGCGTGGCCATGTCCAGGCCCGTGCCGGCCACGTCCCGGTAGCGGGTGTCGGACGTCACCAGGTAGCGCTGCAGCTCGCCCCTCGCGTCGCGCGCCAGCGAACCGTGCCCGGACACGTACACGACCACCGTGTCCTGGGGCCGCCAGGGACGCGCCTCCAGGGCCTGGAGCGCGGCGAGCACCGACGTGCGCGTCGTCTGCTCCGGCCTCGTGAGCACCGTCACGGAGCGGAAGCCTCCGCGCGCCGGATCCGCCAGCACTCGGCCCAGGTCGTCCGCGTCTTTCGCCGCGTAGCGCAGCCCGTTCCAGGCGGGGTCCGTGTACGCGGAGATGCCGATGAGCAGCGCGTGCCGTTCGCCCTCCTGCGCCGACGCCAGCACGCCATCATCCAGGCGCACCCGCACCGCGCGGCCCTTCTCCCGCGACTCCACGGAGCGGCACGCGCCGAGCACCACCAGCGCCAGCACCACGGGGATGAACAGCAGGCGGGACACGCGCGGCTCCTCAGGGAGCAGCATGCCCCGACTCCACCTTCAAGCGAAGGCGGGCCTGGGCCGCGTCCGGTGGCACCTGTCCGCTGACGCGCACCGCCTCCAGCGCCGCGTTCTCCTGTTCACCGTGCGGCCAGGCGACCAACACCAGCGTCACGGGTCCGCGCTCATCCTCCAGAGACACGCCCGCCAGGTCCTCGCCGTCGCGCAGGTCGTGCGTGCCCGGCGTCAATGCATGGCGGCCCAGCACCTGCGGCGGCACACCGGGGGCTTCGCGCACCAGCAGTGCGTCCGCGGACTCACTGGCGTGGTAGCGCAGCAGCACCACGGCTTCGGGCGGAAGCACCGCGTCCGCGGCGACCGCGCGCACCTCGCCGTCCGGCAAGCGCGCCGCGGCAGTGAGCTCCAGCGCGAGCGGTGCAGTGCCCTTGATGCGCTGCGAGGGCGGCTCCACGCTGCCCGGACCTCCGGCCCCCGGACGCACCACGAGCGCCAGGAGGATCGCGGCGGCCACCGCTCCCAGTCCTCCGGTCAGCCATGCACGCTGGGGCGCGCGCAGCTTCCGGCGCACCCGCGCCCAACCGACCGCATCCTCCCCGACGGGACGGTCCGAGACCGCGACGAGCGCTTCATCCGCCAGCGCGTTCAACCCCGGAAGCTCACCGGGCTCCGCGTGGTCGCGCGCGAGGAACGCCTCGCACGTCTCACAGGGATGCGAGAGGTGCTCGGCGAAGTAGCGCACCGTTTCGGGCTCGCGTCGTTCGAGCTGCTTCGCGGACTCCACGTCCAGATGTCTGTCGCTCGCGCCCATGGTTCAGCCCACCTCCGCGGCCAGCAGCCGCGCCAGCAGCTCGCGCTTCACGCGGGCCCGGAAGCGCTCCAGCCGCATCGTCACCGCGCTCTTGCCCAGCCCCAGTCGGTCGGCGATCTCCCGCGCGCTCAGCTCGCCCTCCAAATAGAAGAGGCGGACAGTCTCCTTCTCCGGGCCCTCGGGAAGTCCTTCAATGAGCGCGCGCACCACGGCCACGCGGCGCTCCAGCGTCAACGACGGCGGCAGCGCGGGCGCGACGGTGTCCAGTTCGCGCGCCAGGTCCTCCTCCACGCGGGCCCGGGCCTTCGCGCCACGGCTGAGCGCGTAGGCGTGATGCCGCGCGATGGTCAGCAGCCAGCCGCTGAACGCGCACGGATGCTGGAGCCGGGGCAGCTCGCGGAAGGCGCGCACGAACGTCTCCTGCACGGCGTCCTCCACCTCCGCGGTGCCCAGGACGCCCGAGCCCTGGGCCACGCGGCGCACGGCCCCGTGGAAGCGCTGGTAGAGCTGACCGCACGCGGACTGATCACCCCGCGCAGCCCGGCGGATGCAGTCCGCCAGTTCCTGCTCCGTCACGCCGCCCTCCCCGCCCGCTTCGCGCACGCGCGCGACGACCGCGTGCCGGGGCAGGGCCCCCGAGGCGATGCCGGTCCAGGTGAGAGGATGCAAGCCATGACCCCTGTTCAGTAACCGTCCCTGAGGAAGGAGTCACGGGGGGCTTTTCCGGCCACGTACGCCCGGCCGATTCCCCAGGCCTCCCTCCGGAAATCCGCGCGGAAAATCCGGCCCGTGGCCGTTTTTCGCGGCCGGACTCCCTTCCTTCAGCGGAAGGGATGACGGGCGGACATCGCACGGCCGGTGCGAGTCCACGGGCCCGTCATCCCCCACGGAACCAGGAGACACACGTCATGCGTCGTTTCATCGGTCTGTTCGCGTCCCTCATGTGGCTGTCCGCGTGCGGCAACAGCACGTCCTCGGTGGGGTTGAGCACGCGGATGGGGAGCGCGGTCACGGGCTCGGCCCTGACGCGCACGTCCAGCCAGCGGCTGGAGCTCTCCAATGGCATCACCGTGGAGCGCGTGCGGCTGTCGGTGCGCGAGCTGGAGCTCAAGCGCGAAGGCCACCATGACGACCGCTCCGACGACGACTCCGATGCCGGGACCGACGACGACAAGTCCGAGTTCAAGCAGCGCACGGGGCCCTTCCTCATCGACCTGTCCGGCACGGCGCTGGACGGCCAGATGGTGCGCCTGCAGGACATCTCCGTGGACGTCGGCACCTACGACGAGATCGAATTCGACATCGGCAAGGTCGACCCCGCGACCGCCCCGACCGCGTTGAAGGAGCTGGCGGAGCAGGGCGCGTCCCTCATCATCGACGGCCACATCGACGGCGAGCCCTTCCAGTTCGTCTCCAGCCTCCGCGTGGAGCAGGAGCGCGAGGTGAGCTTCGAAATCGCCGAGGGCGACGACCAGAACGTGACCTTCAATATCGACCCGAGCGGCTGGTTCACCGACAAGGACGGCAAGCGGCTGGACCCGCGCGAGTCCAGCGCCCGGTCGCAGTTGGAGAACAACCTCCAGAAGTCCATCGATGCCTTCGACGACCACGACCGCAACGGCGGCGAGGACGACGATGACCACGACCGCCACGGCGGCCGGAGCGGCGGCGAGGACTGAACCCATCCCCGCCGTCCCACCGCTCCGTCACCCGAGCGTTCGCGCCAGGTACGGAGCGGTGCGGCTCTCCTTCACCTTCGCCACCTGATCCGGCGTGCCCTGCGCCACCACGCGGCCTCCTGCGTTGCCCGCGCCGGGCCCTACGTCGATGACATGGTCGCTGGCGGCGACGACGCGCAGGTCGTGCTCCACGACAATGACCGTGTTGCCCGCGTCCACCAGTCCTTCCAGCTGCGTCATCAGCTTGTCCACGTCCGCCGGGTGCAGGCCCGTGGTGGGTTCGTCCAGCACGTAGAGCGTGTCGCCGTGCTGCGTGCGCTGCAGCTCCGTGGCCAGCTTGATGCGCTGGGCTTCACCGCCGGACAGCTCCGTCGCGGGCTGGCCCAGGCGCAGGTAGCCCAGGCCCACGTCTCGCAGCACCTTGAGGGCGCGCTGGAGCGGCGGCTCTTCGGTGAAGAAGTCGAAGGCGCCGTCCACCGTCAGGCCCAGCACGTCCGCGATGTTCTTCTCGCGGTAGCGCACCTCCAGCGTCTTCGCGTTGTAGCGGGTGCCGTGGCACGTGGGGCACGGCGCGTACACGCTGGGCAGGAAGAGCAGCTCCACGCTCACGAAACCCTCGCCCTCGCACGTGTCGCAGCGGCCTCCCGCCGTGTTGAAGGAGAAGCGCCCCGCGCCGTACTTGCGCGACTTCGAAAGCGGCGTCGCCGCGAACAGCTTGCGCACGTGGTCGAAGAGGCCCGTGTACGTCGCCAGGTTGGAGCGCGGCGTGCGGCCGATGGGCTTCTGGTCCACCGTCACAAGCCGGCGGATGGCCTCCATCCCTTCCTGGATATGTCCCTCGCTCGCCATCACCGGCTCTCGGTCCAGCGGCTCGCCCTCCTCCTCTTCCGGCGCCAGCGTCTGGCCCAATCTTCCCGCCACCAGCTCCACCAGCGCCTGGCTCACCAGGCTGGACTTGCCGGAGCCGGACACGCCCGTCACCGTGGTGAAGACGCCCAGCGGGAAGTCCACGTCCAGGCCGCGCAGGTTGTTGCGCTTCACGCCCTCCAGGCGCAGCCGTCCCGTGGGCTTCCGGGGCTCGCGGCGGCGCAGGGCCTCCTCCTCGAAGAGGTAGCGCCGCGTCCGGGACGCCTCCACCTTCGCCAGTCCTTCCGGCACCCCGCTGTAGAGCACGCGTCCGCCGTGCTCACCGGCGGCGGGGCCCACGTCGACGATCCAATCCGCGTGGCGGATGACGTCCACCTCATGCTCCACCACGAACAGCGAGTTGCCCGCCTCCTTCAGCCGGTCCAGCGCCGTGAGCAGCGACTCCGTGTCCGCGGGGTGCAGGCCGGCGGACGGTTCATCCATCACGTACACCACGCCGAAGAGGTTGGAGCGCACCTGCGTGGCCAGCCGCAGCCGCTGCAACTCACCGGGTGACAGCGTGGGCGTGCTGCGCTCCAGCGACAGGTAGCCCAGGCCCAGGTCCGTCAGCACCTGGATGCGCGCGAGCAGGTCCTTGGTGATGCGCTGGGCGACGATGAGCTTCTCCGGGTGTTCGCGGGCCATGACGTCCGCGTCCTTCCCCTTCCCTTCCGCCGTGGGTTTGATCAGCTCCGCGACCTGCTCCAGCGGCATGCGGGACAGCTCGCCGATGTCGCGGCCCGCGAACGTCACCGACAGGGACTCGCGCTTCAGGCGCTTGCCCTCGCACAGCGAGCAGTCGCTGGCGACCATGTACCGGGCGACGCGCTTCTTCATCATCGCGCTCTGCGTCGTCGCGAAGGTGGTCATCACGTAGCGCTTCGCGCCCGTGAAGGTGCCCATGTAGCTGGGCGTCTCCTTGCGGGCCATCGCCCGCTTCACCTCCGCGGACGTGAAGCCCGCGTAGACGGGGACCGTGGGCTGCTCGTCGGTGAAGAGGATCCACTGGCGGTCCTTCTTCGGCAGGTCGCGCCAGGGCTTGTCGATGTCGTACCCGAGCGTCACCAGGATGTCGCGCAGGTTCTGTCCGTGCCACGCGGGCGGCCACGCGGCGACGGCGCGCTCGCGGATGCTCAAGGAGTCATCCGGCACCATGGAGCGCTCGGTCACCTCGAACACGCGGCCGATGCCGTGGCACTTGGGGCAAGCGCCCGCGGGCGTGTTCGGCGAGAACGCGTCCGAGTCCAGCCGCTCCAGCTTCGGCGGGTAGTTGCCCGCGCGCGAGTACAGCATGCGCACGGAGTTCGACAGCGTCGTCACGCTGCCCACCGACGAGCGCGACGTCGGCGCGCCCCGGTGCTGTTGGAGCGCCACCGCCGGTGGCAGTCCGTCGATGGAGTCCACCTCCGGCACGCCCACCTGATCAATCAGGCGCCGGGCGTACGGGGCCACGGACTCGAAGTAGCGCCGCTGCGCCTCCGCGTAGAGCGTCCCGAACGCCAGCGACGACTTGCCGGAGCCGGACACGCCGGTGAAGACCACCAGCGCGTCGCGAGGGATGTCCACGTCCACGTGCTTCAGGTTGTGTTCGCGGGCGCCCCGGACGCGGACGAAGCCGGAGGGGTCGGAGGTCTTGCGGGAACGCGGTGCTTTCGGAGTGGCCATGCCGGGGCGGACGTTGCCCACCCGTCAGCGCGCGGTCATCCAAGAAGCGAACCGCCTCGTCGGAATCCAGATGAGTTCCGGACCTCCACCGTCTGGCGGAGGACACGAGACCTGGCGGCTCAGCCGCCCCGAGCCCCCGGCCGCTCCAGCCCGAGCGCCGCCGGCAGCACGTACTGTCCGAACAGGAGCAGGGGGAGCGCCGAGCCCGCATCATTATAGTAGCTGCCGGTGAAGGCCGCGGTGACGCCCAGCGAAGGCGCGACGAAGACGTACTGCCCGCCGTTGCCCCGCGCGAAGGACACCTCCACCGGCGTGCCCTGGATGACGAAGCGGGCGCTCCACCACAGGAGCCCGTAGTTCGCGTCGCCCAGCGGCCCCAGCGCCTTGCCGGACTCCGCCACCCACGCCTCGGAGACCCGGCGCTCGCCCTGCCACGCGCCGCCGTCGAGCATCAGCTGCCCCACCTTGAGGAAGTCGCGCGGACGCAGGCGCAGGTGGCCGCCGGTGTCCGTGCCCTTCTTGCCCGCGGGCTGCCAGGTGACGTCCTGGACCTGCATCGGTGTGAACAGCCACTCGCGCGACAGGTCCGGGATGGAGCGGCCGCTGACGTGCTCCAGCACGGCGCCCAGCAGCACCACGCCGCCCGTGCAGTAGCGCGTCACGGTGCCGGGCTCGTCCCGCATGGGCACGTCCACGATGAAGCGGGCCCAGTCATCCGTGTCGTACATCCGCTCTTCGTTGCCGGGGGACTCGGGGTCCCAGTCGTCGCACGACAGCCCGGAGCGCATCTGGAGCAGGTGGCGCAGCGTGATGCGCTCCTTGCGCGGATCCGCGTTCTTCACCGGCGCCAGGTGCGGCAGGAGTGGGAGCACGGGCGCGTCCAGGTCCGGCAGCAGGCCGCGCTCGTGCGCCATGCCCACCAGCAGCGACGTGACGCTCTTCGTGGCGGACCTCAGGTCGTGCGCCTTCTCCCGCGTGAAGTCGTTCCAGTAGCGCTCGTAGACGAGCTGGCCTCCTCGCGCGACGAGCACCGCGTCCGGCGCCTCCACCGTGCCTTCGGCCACGTCGTGCTCCAGCGCGTCGAACCACGGGCGCTGAATGCCCGTGTCCTCGAAGGAGGCCACGGCCCAGCCGTCATCGAGCCGGTCCGGAGGCGAGCCCGGCCCCGTAGGCACCCGCTTGCCTCCGCACGCCATGAGACACACCGCGCACAGCAGCACCATCCGCTGGAACATCGCTGCACCTGCCTTCGCTCCGGCCCTGGAAGCGCGGCAGCCTATGTCACGCGGAGGCGCCATCGCGACTAGCGGATGTTCTTCGCGGCCTGCTCGCGGATGCGCGCTTCCTGCTCTCGCAGCTCGGGCGTGAACTCGGCGCCGAAGTCGTCGTCCTCGAAGACCTGCCGCAGCTCCAGCTCCACGTTGCCGCCCGCGTCCATGGACGGCCAGCGCTTGAGCCACTCCAGGGCCTCCGCCCGCGACTTCACCTGGATGAGGGTGAAGCCGGCGATGAGCTCCTTCGTCTCCGTGAAGGGACCGTCGACGATGGCCGGTTTGCCGTTCGTGAACTTCACGCGGGCGCCCTTGCTGCTGGGGTGCAGGCCCTCGCCCTGGAGCATCACGCCCGCCTTCACCATCTCCTCGTTGTAGGCGCCCATGGCGGCCAGCAGCTTCTCGTCCGGGAGCACGCCGGCTTCCGTGTCCTTGTCCGCCCTGCGGATGATCATGAAGCGCACGGTCGTGTCTCCTGCCGCGCGCCGTCGGGCCGCGGGGGGTGTTCTTCTGTTGCCTTCAGGGACGCAACGAATGGGGCTGGGGGAAATCGACACGGCCTTTTTATTTTCCCACCGCGACTTCCAAACCCTCGCAATCACGGGACTTCCCATGTCCCGGCCGCGAATGTGACAGTGCCCCCCATGCACGCGGGCGTGACATCCACCGGCGCGAAGCCCTCTCCGGCCAGCGGTCTCATGCACCCCGTGGTCCTGGTGGCCGTGGTGCTGCTCGTGCTGAACGACCACGTGTTCAAGGCGCGCTGGCCGTCGTGGTGGACGGGGAAGCTCTCCGACGTCGCCGGGCTCGCGATGTTCCCGGTGCTCCTCCAGGCGCTGTGGGAGCAGGCGTTCCAGCGGCGAGCGCGGGAATTCCGCCCCTCGTTCCCGGTGCTCGTGGGAGCGGTCGTGCTGACGGGGCTGTGCTTCGGCGCGACGAAGATTTCCTCCGACGCGGGGGATGCGTGGCGCTGGGCGCTGGGCGCACTGCAGTGGCCCTTCTACGCGCTGCGCGCATGGCTCGGGGGCGCGCGCATTCCCTCGGTCCGGCCCACGGTTCACACGGTGGACATCACGGATCTGCTCACGCTGCCGTCGCTGATCATTCCCCTGTGGCTGGGAAGGCGGCGTGCGCGCGTGGCTCGCGAACAGGGCGTGCGTATTCCCGCGCACGAGGAGTCTTCGCTGCCTCCTTGATTGCTGAGAGCTGTGCACGTGGCTTCGCGGCACGTGTCAGACCCCCAATTACAGTCGGCCCCGTCACGCATTGAACCGACAGGGGCCATCATGTCCGCGCGTTCTTCTCAATCCCATACATCCACGCCTTCGAACATCCTGGAGCAGGTGCGGCAGTGCGCCGCGTCCGTCACGCGGTATCCGCTCGACATCCTGACGGAGCATGCGCAGCTCGAGGACGAGCTGGGCATCGACTCCGTGAAGCTCGCGGAGATCGCCGCGGTCATCGCGCGTGAGTTCCAGCTGCCGCCGGACCGGCTGCCGCGAAACGGGAAGGCGCGCACGCTCGGCGCCATCGCCGGGGCGGTGACGGAGGCGCTGGGCACGGAGCCCGGACCATCGCTCCATGTCGCCACGTCCGTAGTCCCCGCTGTCGTCGAAGCGAAGGCGAGCACCGGTGATGCGAAGGCGAGCACCGGTGCTCCGGCCACGCTGGACCTCCTGCCCCGCGTGCGCGCCGTGTTCGCACGCGTGACGCGCTACCCGGAGGAACTACTCACGCCGCACGCGGACCTGGAGGACGAGCTGGGCATCGACTCCGTGAAGCAGGCGGAGGTGATGGCCGTGCTCATGAAGGAACTGGGGCTGAGCGACGCGCCGAAGCCCTCGCAGCGCCTGCGCACCATGGCCGCCATCGCCAACGCGGCCCGTGCGCTGCTGCCAGCCGCGCCGCCCGTCGTGGAAGCCAGGCCTCGCGCTCCCGTCCACGTGGCACCCGCGCCTGTTCCGTCGCGCACGGAGCTGCCGTTCGCTGGCAAGGTCGCGCTCGTCACGGGTTCAGGGAAGGGCATCGGCAGGGTCATCGCGACGCGGCTGGCTCGCGCGGGCGCGACGGTGGTCGTCAACTCGTTCCACTCCCGCGAGGACGGAGAGAAGACGGCGCGGGACATCTGCGATGCGGGTGGCAAGGCGGTCCACCTGTGGGGCTCCGTCGCGCAGGAGGATCACCTGGAGCGGATGTTCGCGGCGATCCGCGAGCAGTTGGGCGGGCTCGACCTGCTCGTGTGCAACGCGTCCAACGGGCTCATCGGTCCGTTCGACCGCATCGCGCCCCGGGATTGGGACAAGGCGTTCCGCACCTGCATCACCGGCACCTACGAGTGCGCGATGCGCGCCCGTCCGCTGATGGCCGCGCGTGGGGGCGGGAGCATCGTCACCATGTCCACGTCCATGTCGCAGCGGTACATGCACGACCTGGGGTGCCAGGGCGTGGTGAAGGCGGGCGTGGAGTCCCTCACGCGCTACCTGGCCGCGGAGCTGGCGCCGGAGGGCATCCGCACCAACTGCGTGTCCGCGGGGCCCGTGCACGGTGACCTGCTGGGGATGTTCCCGGACGCGCCGGAGCGCGTGGCGCGCTGGGAGTCCGCGACGCCCGGTGGACGGCTGTGCACCGCGGACGACGTCGCGGATGTGACCGAGCTGCTGCTCGGGCCGAAGACGCAGCGAGTGAATGGCGCCATCTGGGTGGTGGACGCCGGCCTCTCCGGAACCGTGGACGGCCTGCTGCCGGCCGCGCGCGCGTCCTGACCCCTCACCTTCCAGGAGCCATCACCATGGACTTCTTCGCTGTCCCGTACGACATCCACTTCGACGACACGATGGCCTACGGGAGCCATCACTTCCTCACCAACTTCAAGTTCCAGTGCGCCGGCCGGGAGTACCTGCTCTTCAGCCCGCACGCCTTCGAAGAGCCCGACTTCCGGCGCGACTTCGACCAGGTGCTCCTGCTCACCTACGAGGGCTATTCGCGCAACCTCGCCCCGGCGGCGCTGGGGGACCGGCTGATCATCCTGACGTCACTGGAGGAGCGCGGCGAGGTATCCCTGCGCTTCTGCTTCCGCACGTTGAAGAGCGACGGCACGCCGGTGGCATGCGGCTACCAGACCGTGCTCTGCGCGGACCGGCAGGGAGCGCTGCGCGCGTTTCCGGAGTCCTTCCAGCGCAGCTTCGAGTCGCTGGCGGCGATGCATGAACCGACGGGCCCGAAGAGCTTCCGCGACCTCGCCTTGCAGGGAGGCGGAGGAGTGCAGGCCTTGTTCCCGGAGGCCGTGCGAGCACTGGCGCGGACTCTGCTGGCGGACACCGCTCCGCGCGGCGTCTCGCGGATGGTCCGCGTCCCAGAGTCGGTGCCCGCGCCCGGCCTTCAGCTACCAGCCAACGCCACCGCGTTCCTGTTCGCGGGACAGGGCACGTTCGAGCCCACCCTCTTCCTCCAGTTGAAGGCGCTCCAGCCGGAGCTGCGTGACGAGCTGCTGGCGGTGAAGGAGGCCTGCCGCTCGCAGGGCATCGACGTGGGCCCGCTGCTCGCGGCGGAGGACGTCACCCAGGTGGGCCGGGCGTTGGACGCAGCGCCGCTGTTGGATCAGCTCGGCATCTTCCTGTCCGGAGTGCTGGGGGCGCGGTGGATGGAGCGTCAGGGCACTCGTCCGGATGTGTTCGTGGGGCACAGCTTCGGGGAGATCGCGGCGATGACCGCGTCCGGAGCCATGGACCTGCGCACGGGCGCGGAGGTGGTGTGCCGGCGCATCCGAGCGCTCCAGACCGTGCCGGATGATCTGGGCACGCTCGCGGCGGTCGCCCTGTCCGAGGCGGAGACCGTCCAGGCCGTGGCGGAGAGTGGAGCCAGGTCGCTGGAGATCGCGGGCCGCAATCATTCGCGGCAGACCGTGGTCGCGGGGGCTCGTGAGGAACTGGAGCGGTTGCGCGCGTTCCTGGAGCGGCAGGGCAAGGGCTTCACGTTCATCTCCAGCCGCTACCCGTTCCATCACCCGAGCCTGGCGCCCGCGGTCACCGCGTTCCGCGCGAGCCTCGCGGACCTGGCCGTGCATCCGGCGCGAGGGCCCATCTATTCGCCCATCGAGCGGCGGACTTACGGACGTGGCGGGTCCGAGCTGGCAGGGGCGCTCGCGTCCCACCTGGTGCGTCCCTTCGACTTCCCGGGCGCGGTGGAGACGTTGGTGGACGCGGGCTGCACGCGGTTCGTGGACTGCGGCACGGGGGGACGGCTGACGCGCATCGTCCAGCGGATCCTCCCCAAGGACACGCCCGTGGCGATGACGTCCGTGGACCGTTCGCTGCCCGTGGGTCCCCCGGCCGTGACGACTGTCGCGCTGAATGCAGCGCCCGTGGTTCCGGCCATCGCGGTGGTGTCGTTGGGCTGCCTGCTTCCGGGCGGCGCGAAGGATCCGGAGACGTACTGGCGGAACATCCAGCGGGGAATCAGCGGCATCGTCGACACGGGTGTGAGCCATCCGGACCAGGTCGTGGACTTCGTGGGTCCTGCGGTGACTCCGGACCGCACGTACACGCTGCTCACCGGGCGGGTCCTGGACAGAGACCTCGTTCCGCCTCTGGGAATCGTGCCGGACCGATTCCAACGCTATGGCCGTGAGCAGCGGCTGTTGGCCATCGCGCTCAGTCAGGCGATGGAGTCCTTGCGGTCCACCGCGCCGCGCGCGCCTGGGCGCATCCAGTGCCTGCTCGGATCCACCGCGGACGGTTCGCCCGAGTACGACGACGCGCTGTGCGTGGAAGCGGGAGAGGCCCTGCTGCGTGCTCGTGGAGAGACGGCGCGGGAGTTCTCCGCGCTGATGCGTGAGGCGCTGGGTGTCACCGCGACGTCCTCCGAACTGGCGCCGCACCCCACCCTCCAGTCGGTGGTGGCGGACGTGGTGGGTCCAAGCGTGTCCACGATGCTGTTGGACGCGGCGTGTGCCTCTTCGCTCTACGCCATCGCGCTGGGGATGAAGGCACTGGAGCGCGGCGAGGCCGACCTGGTGCTCGCTGGAGGAGTGTTCTCTCCGGGACCGGGCAACAGCTGCCTGTTCTCCCAGTTCAAGGGGCTCTCCGCGACGGGGAGCCGACCGTTCGACGAGCGCGCGGATGGCGTCATCTTCGGCGAGGGCGCGGGAGTGGTCGGCCTGATGCGTCTGGAGGATGCAGTCTCCGCGGGGCTGAAGGTCCGCGCGGTCATCCGCGGCGCGGGGCTGTCCAGCGACGGACGCAGCAGCTCCGCCAACGTCCCGCGAGCGGACGGACAGGTGGCCGCGATGGAGGCGTGCTACGCGGCGGCGGGCGTTGAACCGGCGTCCATCCAGTACATCGAAGCGCACGGAACGGCCACGCCGGCCGGGGACACCACCGAGTTGCAGTCGATTGGCCGTGTCTTCGGAGGCAAGCGGAAGGGCCTCCAGCTCGCCAGCGTGAAGGCGTTGATCGGCCATGTCGGGTGGGCCGCGGGTGCGGCATCGATCATCAAGCTGTGCAAGGCGCTGGAGCACCGGAGCTTCCCGCCGCAGTCCCACTTCGACCGTCCAGGTGCGGGGCTGCGAGCGCTCGGGCCGGACTTCGAGGTGAGCACGCGGGAGCAGCCGTGGCCGGAGAATGGAGACCATCCGCGCCGTGCGGCCACGAACGGCTTCGGCTTCGGCGGCACGAACGCGCACCTGGTGTTGGAGGAGTACCAGGGAGGCCCGCTCGCGCCGCGCGCCAGGTCCACGCAGCTTCCGAGCGAAGAACTGGTGGTGGTGGCCGCGGAGGGAATGTTCCCGGAGGTGCGATTCGACGCCAAGGGGATGCGTCTGCCCGCATCCGTGCGGCTGCTGCCGGACATCACCGAGGACATGGACCTCACGCAGCACCTGGGGCTCATCGTCGCGAGCGACGTCGTGAAGAAGCTCGGGGCGTTCGATTCGCTGCGGACGGGGACGGCCATCGTCCTGGGGTTGGAGGGCAAGACGCGCCGGGGCGTGGAGGCCACGCAGCGAGTGCTGGCGGACTCCACTCGGCGAAGGCTGCGTGAGCACATCCAGCGAGCGCCGGACTCCACGCGGCTCCTGCCGCTGGTGGACCGGCTCCATGCTGCGGTGGGCGCGCTGCGTCCGTCCGGTCCGTACACGCTCCAGGGGATGATGCCCAACGTCACGCCGGGGCGGGTGGCGGGGGTGCTCGACACCAAGGGACCGAACTTCGTGGTGGACGCGGGGGCCGGCACGCTGGCCGCGTCACTGCGCGCTTCACGGGCCTTGTTGGACAGCGGCTTCGAACTGGTGCTCGTGGGCAGCGCTCACGTGAAGAGGCCCGGAGAAGGCGCCGCTGTGTCCGCGCCTGAAGAGGGCATGACGATGCTGGCGGTGACCACGGCCGCGAAGGCTGAAGCGCGGGGCTTGAAGCCGCTGTGCCACCTGCGGATGTCCGAAGCTGCGGGCTCCGGTTCAGGGGCGGGCGTCACGTTGCCGCCCCACTCCGCCCACGAAGCGAGGGAGGTGCTGAGCGCGGTGCGGGCCGCCACCGAAGGACAGGCCCTCACGCTGCGCTTCCATCCGGATGCCGCGACCGGCACCCAGCTGGTGCTCCAGCTTCATCCTGACCTCGGAGCCCAGACTGGAGCACCGGAGGAACAAGCGGTGGCGGCAGGACCTCTGTCCGCGGAGCGCCGCGTTATGGACAACGCCGCCAGGTCCTCGGGCATGCCCTCTGTCTCCAGTGCTGAGAATCGAGACCTCGGCGGGACCGCCCTGTCGGCGGCGAACCACGGAAACTTGTCCGACAGTCGGACAGGTTCGCAGAGCCCAGTCGGCCGGGAGGGGCTCCCCCTTCAGCCGAACCACGGAAACTTGTCCGACAGTCGGACAGGTTTCGAGAACCTCAGCCGGGACGGGCGCCTCCCTCAGTCGAGCCAGAGGAACTTGTCCGACAGTCGGACAGGTTTGGAGAACCTCGGCCGGGAGGGGCTCCCCCTTCAGTCGAGCCAGAGAAACTTGTCCGACAGTCGGACAGGTTTGGAGAACTCGGTCGGTCGGGACGAGCCCTCTCCTCAGCCGGGCCGCGAAAACCTGTCCGACAGTCGGACAGGTTTGGGCCGCTCCGGTCCGGAGGCGGGCACCTTGGATGTCCGTGGGACTGGCGCTCCGTTTGCATCAGGAGCCATCGCACCGGTCGCGGCATCCGCCACTTCCATCCCGGAGGCGTCCGACGGCTTCGACCACTCGGCGCCCATCCGCTACCACGCGCCGGTGCTCGTCGAGCGTCCGGCACTGACGACTGGAGCGTCGCAGCTGCGTGGTCGGCGGGTGCTGTTCATCGCTCAAGGCGAGGCCGTGGCCCGTGAGCTTTCGGCCCAGGCACACGACATCTGCGGCTCTGAGTTCCGCATCCTCCACTCGGGCGCCTCCGATGAGGGAGCGCGGATCCACGGCATCGACCTGACACGGGAGGAGACCGCGGAGGCGAACCTGGCTGCGCTCGGCTTCGAGCCACAGGTCATCATCTCGGTGTGCCGCATGTCCTCAGAGGAGAGCGAGTCCTCCGTCGTCGCGGACACGGCCCTGCGCCATGAGGCGCTGGAGTTGCTCTTCCTGTCCGCTCGCCGCGCTTATGAGGGACTGTCCGCTGGCACCGTGACTCTGGCGAGCCTGTGCATCGGCGGTGTCGGTGCGCGCCGGACGCTGCATCCCGTCACCGGCCTCTTCGCCGGCCTGCTCAAGTCCCTGGGCCGCGAGGTCCCAGCGCGTGGCATCCGTGCCATCGCCACGGGTTCGCTTCCGCTTCGCACGGCGCTCGACCATGTCGCTGCCGAACTGGGCACCGGTGACGACACCGCGCCCGTGGAGGTCTGCTTCGACGGCTCCGTCCGCTGCGTCCGGCTGCTCCAGCCCACGGACGTCCCGGCACGGCCCGCCGTCACGCTCGACTCCAACTCGGTGGTCCTGCTGACGGGCGGTGGACGTGGCGTGACGGCCGTCCTCGCCGGAGCGCTGCTCAAGCGGTACGGCTGCAAGGTCGTCCTCCTGGGCCGCAGCGACCCTTCCGACGCCCCCGCACGCGTGCTCCAGGCGCCCGACGAGGAACTGGGTACCGTGGAGCGCGAGTTCTACGCCTCGGAGCTCGCCCGTGACAGCACGGTGCGCATGCCCGCGCTGCGAGCACGCTTCGAGCGCCACCTGGCCGTGCGTGAGCTGCGGGCCACGCTCGACGGACTCATGCGGCTTCCCGGCCAGATGACCTACCGCGCCGCGGACGTCACCCGTCCCGAGGACGTGGACCGCGTGGTGGAGGAGCTGATCCGTGAACACGGACGGCTCGACCTGGTGGTCCATGGCGCGGGCACGCAGGTTTCCAAGAAGCTCCACCGCCGTCGGCTCACGGAGCTTCGGAGCACGCTGGACACCAAGCTGCTGGGACTGCGCAACCTGCGCGAGTCCTGCGCACGCCGCCTCCCGGCCCCCGTGCCCTTCCACGTCCTGACGTCCGCGTTCAGCTACATCGGCAATGACGGACAGGCGGACTACGGCGCGGCGAACGAAGCGCTGGACCGGCTCTGCGCCTGGGTCAGTGACTCGCGCCAGGACGTGCAGTGGTGCAGCGTGGGCTGGCTCGCCTGGGACGGCATCGGCATGACGCGCGGGTCGGAGTACCGCGTGCTCGGAGCCAGCCGCCGGCTGCGCGGCATCCGCGCCGACGAGGGCGAGGCGCTATTCCTCCAACTGGTGGACGGCCAGCCCGTCCAACCCATCAACGTCCAGCTCACCGAGAGCGAGCGCGGCTTCTACGGCCTGGAGGTGATCGCCCCGCCCGCGCCCACCCCAGAACCTCCGCGCCCCACACGAAGGGACCTCACGGTCGACGCGGCGAGCGTCCCGTGCCTGGAGGACCACCTCGTCCGAGGCACACCCACCCTGCCCGGCGCCTGGGCCCTGGACCTGATGTTCCAGGCGGCCCTGGACGACACGCGCCCCGAGCTGCGCACCGTCACCATCGAGGACGTGCGGTTCTCCCGCTTCATCCGCGTGAAGCCCGGAGGCAAGCAGGCCCTGCGCGCCGAGTGCACTCCACTCACCGATGCCCCGGGCCAGCACAGCGTGCAGGTGAAACTCACGGGCGACATCGTCCATGCCTCCGGCGTGGTGCTGGAGCGTGACCTTGTCTACGCCGAGGCCCGGTTCACGCTGACGGCGGAACCGCCCCGGTCCCCACACCGACTGGAGGCCGCCCACGCCTCGGGCCAGGGCATGGCCGTGCACGACCCGCACTGCGCCACGGGCTCCCCCATCGAGCTGCGCAGGATGTTCGACTGCCTGGAGGAGATCCGCCTGGAGGAAGACGCCCGCTTCGCACGGCTCGGGCTTCCGGAGTCCACGCGGCAGGCGGGCCACGGCGTGCCGGCGCTCGTGCTGGACGCGGCCCTGCGCCTGAGCGCGATGCACGTAGAGGGCGTGTCGAATGACGTGTTCGCTCCCGTGGGCGTCCAGCGGGCCACGTTCGACCGGGACCTGGTCGCGCACGACGCCAGGGCTCCTCGCCGGCTCACGCTGAAGTCGCTCGCTCCTCGCGTGGAGGGCGACCTGCTCCAGTGCGGCACCGTGGCGGCCCATGACGAAGCCGGCCGACTTCGGATGCTCATTGAAGGCGGCATCGCCCGCCCCATGGCTTGAACCTCATTCCCGCTCAGGCAACCGCCATGAACGACTTCTCTTCGTCCAGTCCCCTGCCCCCGGATGACGCCAAACGGCTCCGCTCGGAGTTGCGCCGCGTGCTGCCCCCGGAGGCCTTCGAACGACAACCCCTGCGCGGCATCGTCGCGCTCTGCCTGGTGCCCGTGGAGGCGGCGCTCATCTGGGTGCTCGGCACCTGGACGCTGCCCCACTGGGCGTGTCTGCTCATTGCATTCGCGCTGGGACAGCTCGTCACCGCCGTGGGGCTCGCCGCGCATGAAGCCCTGCACCACTCGGTGTTCCACAGCCGCAAGTGGGAGAGCCTGCTGGGCTGGGTGGGCTTCGCGCCCTTCCTGGTGACACCGGGCAACTGGAGGGCCTGGCACGTGCAGGCTCACCACAGCGCCGCCAACGTCCTCGTGAGGGATCCGGACATCCTCCCGCGGAGGACAGACTGGCACACCCAGGGATTCGCGAAGCTGTTCCACGCCATGTCCCCTGGGTCCGGACACTGGCTGAGCTTCATCAGCTTCAGCGTCTTCTTCACCGCGCAGGGCCAGGCCTTCCTCTGGCACCACTGCCGGCTGCCCGCGTTCCAGCACGTGCACCTGCACCGGGCCCGGGAGCGCGTGCTCACGGTGCTCGTCACCGTGGGTTGGGTGGCGCTCGGGTGGGTCCTGGGGCCCCGCGCGGCGTTCTACGCGCTGGTGCTCCCGCTGCTCATCGGGAACGTCACGTTGATGATCTACATCGCCACCAACCACTGGATGCAGCCCGCGGCGGAGGAGGCGGACAACCCCTTCGTGAACACCGCCAGCGTGGAGACCCACCCGCTGATGAACTGGATGCACTTCAACTTCAGCTACCACCAGGAGCACCACATCTTCCCGGCGCAGAGCCCCAGGTACGCCCCGCTCCTGCGCAAGCACCTGCGGGAGCTGAGCCTCAAGTCCTCCATCGTCTACCCGCACCTGCACGCCCTGCGCATGCTGTACCAGCGCCCGGCGCTCTACTCCGCGGATGGCCAGTCACTGATGGACCGGGACGGCACGGGAGAGGTGAGCACCACGGAGCTGCGCCGTCGGCTCGAAGCCACCTGAGCAGTATCATTCGCCCGGACGCCCGGCCGGTGGGCGGGCGTCCGGGTTGGCCCCGCTCCGACAGGCAAGGGCTCACCACGCGCCGCGGCATCCCCACCCTTCCGCCAACGGAGGAAATGGATGCTCACGGAGTCGGTGTCAGGCGGTCCCCGGACGGTGTCGCTTCACGAAGCGAAGGTGGAGGCCATCGCCCGGCAGCTGCGGCAGCGAAAGGGAACGGGGCCCGCGTCCTTCAAGAAGAAGTCCCCGCCCCACAGCGTGCCCAAGCGGTTCGACTCGCGGCGTCGCGACGAGAAGGTGGACCTGGGGGACCTGGACGCCATCCTCGACATCGACCCCGTGGGGATGACCTGCACCGCCGAGCCCGCCGCCACCTTCGACGCGGTGGTGCGCGCGACGCTGCCGCACGGGCTCGTCCCGTTCATCGTCCCCGAGCACAAGACCATCACGCTCGGGGGCGCCATCGCGGGGTGCTCCATCGAGTCCATGTCCTTCCGACAGGGCGGCTTCCACGACACGTGCCTGGAGTACGAGGTCATCACCGCGAAGGGGGACGTGCTGCGCTGCTCGCCGAAGGAGGAGCCGCTCCTCTTCCAGATGATGCACGGCTCGTTCGGAACGCTGGGCATCCTGTCCAAGGTGCGCTTCAAGCTCACGCGAGCAGCGCCCTACGTGCGGGTGACGAACGAGACGCACTCCACGCTGGAGTCCTTCCAGCAGGGCATCTGGCACCACTTCCAGGAGCCGGGCGCGGACTACCTGGACGGGCAGATCTTCTCGCCCACGAAGCACGTGCTGTGCGTGGGCCACTTCGTGGACCGGGCGCCGTACGTGAGCCGCTACGAATGGCTCACCGCGTACTGCGAGACCATCCCGCGCCGGAGCGAGGACTACCTCACGACGTATGACTACCTCTTCCGCTACAACCGGGGCGTCACGCACGCCCGGCCGCAGAACCTGCTCGCGAGGGCGCTGTTCGGAAAGTTCATCCACTCCGACAGCGTGCTGAGGACCGCCAACCGCTTCACCCAGCTGCTGCCGAAGAAGGACCCGCCGGTCATCGTGGACGTGTTCATCCCCTTCTCGCGCTCAGCGGACTTCATGGACTGGTACCACCGCGAGATGCGCCACTACCCCGTCTGGTGCGTGCCCTTCCGGCGGACGCGTGACTACGAATGGCTGACACCCCAGTGGTGGGCCGGAATGAACGACCCACTGTTCCTGGATCTGGCCGTGTACGGCATGCCGCAGCCGCCGGGCCGCAACGTCTACAAGGAGCTGGAGGACGAGC
Source organism: Corallococcus sp. AB018 (assembly GCF_003986945.1). Taxonomy (NCBI): domain Bacteria; kingdom Pseudomonadati; phylum Myxococcota; class Myxococcia; order Myxococcales; family Myxococcaceae; genus Corallococcus; species Corallococcus sp. AB018. The sequence goes on from NZ_RAWR01000009.1 coordinate 19,631, forward strand.
TCCAGCGCGTGAACGGAACCAAGACGCTCATCTCGTACAACTACTACGACGAGGCGACCTTCTGGAGCATCTGGAACCGCGAGACGTACCAGGCCGTGAAGCAGCGCACGGACCCGGACAACCTCTTCCGGGATCTGTATGTGAAGACGTGCAAGGCGGCGCTCGGCCTGTAGTCAGCGCGGGCCGGCCAGGCTTCAGCCAATCTCAGTGCGCAGGTTCAGCGGACCGGCGGGGACGCCCACGTCGTGGAGCGCGGGGTCGTCCTTCTCCGTCTGCCAGGCGTTGGCTTCCGTCACGGTCTTGCCGGTCGCCTCGTTGGAGATGGACATCTTGCCGTTGTGGCCCGCGGGGGCAATCTGGCTGGTGTCGAAGCCGCTCCAACCCGTGCCGGAGTTCGCGAACGTGGCCTCGCCCCAGGTCTGACCGGAGTTCGCGCCGGGCTTCGCCGTGCCGTCCTTCGACGCGGCCCACGCCACGCTGGTGTTGCTGTCGAACGCCACCACCTGCGATTGGCCGGGCTGGAGCGTGAACGTCTTGGGCGTGCTCTTGTCGAAGTTCTGCCCGTCGTTCGGGTTCCCGTTCTCGCCCGTCTTGTTCCAGAGCGTGATGGTCTGCGGCTCGCGGGTCTTATTGGTGAAGGTGTTCGTGTACTTGAACTGGCCCTTCTGGCTCTCGTCGATGAGCTGCATGTTGCTGTTGTAGGGCGACCCGACGTTGTTCTTCGCGAGCCACGGCGCGTTCGCGGGCGCGGGCTCCGTGGAGCCGGCGGACGGAGGACCGAAGCCAGGGCCCGCGTCACTGTTGTACGTGGGGTGCGCCGGAGCCGCCGCGCTGGAGGCCGGAGCCGCGCTCTGGGCCGAGGGAGCCGCCGCCGAAGGAGCCGCCGCCGAAGGAGTCGGGGGAGCCGCCGACGCGGGAGCCTCGAAGGTGGAGGCCGAAGACAAGGGAGCCGCCTGCTGCGCCGGAGCCGCACCGCCAACGCCGCCCACCGCGGACGCGGCACCCTCGGCGCCCTGGCCCAGGCCCGCGGGCGACTGCGTCTGGAGGAGCTTCACCAGCTGCGTGAGCTGGGCCACGACCTCCGACAGCTGCTTCTGGAAGTCCCCGGAGGCACCGCCCACCTTGCTCGGGCCCTGCTCGAACGAGTCGGCCATGAACATCCGGCGCAGGTCGTTCCGGGGCTGCTGAACCGAAGCCCCCACCACACCCTGAGCCGGAGCGGCGGCCGGCTTGAGCTGGGAGATGCTCGAGGAAGGCTGGAAGGAGGACGCGCGGTTCAGGGAGGAGATGGACATGCCGGGACCCAAGAGCAGGACGCATGCCAGCCCCTGGACTCCGTGAAATCAGTCACTTGGGCCAGGCGATCCCCGCCCTTCGCGATGACGCCATTCACCAGCTGATGTCTGGCGTCACCAGGGGGCATCAGCCAGCGCGGGCCGCGAAGACGTCCCGCAGGCCCGCGATGAGCGCGTCGCCGGGATACGGCTCGCCCAGGGGGCCCAGCGCGTCGCGCAGCGCTCCGAAGAGCGCGTGGACGTGCCGGGGCTTGTCGCCGTCCCAGTCCAGGTGCCGGGCGATCGACTCGCTCTGCACGCGGAACTTCTCCAGCGATTCCTCGTAGGGCGCCGCCGTGGGGATGTTGATGCGCAGCAGCAGCGCCAGCAGCGCGAGGGCCTCCGCGAAGTCGTAGCGGTCCGCCTTCGCGTCATAGAAGGACTCCAGGCGCACGGTCTCCGGCTTGAACCAGTAGCCGATATAGGCCGCCGCCTTCTCGCGGCTGCGCTCCACGTCCACCTGGAGCTGGCCGTGCAGCTCCGGATCCACCTGTGTCACCAGCGAATGGAGGACCGTGGCCTTGCTCAAGGTCGTGCTGTCGAAGCGCCGCGTCGGCAGCGTGCGCAGCGGCGTTCCCTCGAAGGTGAGCACCTCCAGCTTCGGCAGCCGCGTGAGGACCTCCGGGAAGTCGAACATGAGCTGGACCTTCCGCCAGCTCCCGAAGGCCCACCGGACGTAGGCGTAGGGGTTGTTGACCAGGTTCACCCGCCGCAGCTCGACGCATCCGGCCAGTGACTCCGGCAGCCGCCAGAGGCAGTTGGCCTCCAGGTCCAGGACCCGCAGCTTCTTGAGCTCGCCGATGGACTCGGGCAGTTCCAACAGGCCATTGCTCCGCAGGTCCAGCTCGCGCAGCTCCGTGAGCTGCCCCAGCTCTTCCGGGAGCGTGCGGAGGTTGTTGCGGCGGAGGTTGAGCTTCTCCAGCTTGCGGAACAGGAAGAGCTCCTCCGGAAGGGACGTGAGTCCCTTGTCCTCCAGCGTCAGGCTCTTGACCTTGTCGGGCTCCGCGCTCTTCTTCGCGACGAGCTGACGGAACGCCTCCCGGATGCTGGTGAACGCGTCGCGGGCAACGGGCTTGCCGTCCGCCAGCCGTTCCCGCACCTTCTCCAGATCGACGCGGCCGTCCCTCACCACCGACGGGACGAAGACGCCCTTCCCTTCGTAGGGGTCCTTCACGTCCTCCACCCCGCCGGCCACCGCGAACACCTTCGAGTCCTGACCCAGGTAGCGATGCGCGTCGACAGCGCCCGCCACCTTGAAGGAGTAATGCGAGGCAAGGGTGCGGGCCTTGAGGTTGCCGCCCACGGAGACGCTGCCGTGGTTGTAGACCGCCACCAGGTCTTCGGTCGTCAAGTCGCCGGTGACATGGATCCGGGCACCGCCAATGGCGATGCGCTTCGCGACGAGGTTGCCGTGCACCTGGAGGAACGGGCCGAAGTCGTTCTCCCAGTTGAGCACGCAGCCTTCGACGGTGAGGTTGCCTCGCACGATGAGGCCGGTGAACGGAGGCTCATCGTCGTCGTCCTGCGCGAAGATTCCCTGGTGGAAGTCCAGCCCCAGGTCGTAGGGCATGACGACATTCCCGGTGAGGACGAGCACGCGGTCCGAGTCATCCTCGCGATTGCCAGGGGCCTTCACCTCGTCGCGAACCTGGGACCAGGTGAAGATTTCGAACGGCAGGTCGCGGGCGGGAGACGGGGACGCCTTCTTCTTCATGCCCCGACCTCTACCCCATGCGGTCGGAGGCCGGCAGGGCCTTCGGTGCGCTCTCCCGGACGCGTTGGAGGGTGGAGTCCCAGAGCAGCGACCAGGCCTCGCGGTTTCCATCAAACCCGCCCTGGCGGATCCGCGCCGCCAGCTCGCGGTTCAGCTCCGCGAGCCCCCCTTCGCGCTGGAGCAGGACCGACAGCGCCCCGCGTTCCTCCTGCTGGGGCTCGTCACCCGCGCGGAGTTGCCGCTCCGCGATACCCATCGCATTGGCGATCATCCGCGCCGCGTAGACCTTGTCCTCCGGCAGCCCGGGCAGCAGCTCCCGGAGCAGCACCTCGCGAGCAATCGCCAGCAGCGCGGCCCCGTCCGGCTGTTCACGCATTCCGTCCTCCCGTCATCGAAAGAAGTTCCAGCTCCAGCTCCGGCACGACATGCGCCGTCAGCGCCAGCTCCAGCGAGGGCTCGCGGCCGGAGACGTGACGCTCGCCCTGCTGCAGGGCAATCACCGCCCACCGCGCATGGGCGAAGACCTCCCAGTAGCGCACCGCCTCCCAATCCAGCGTGCGGCCGCTCACGCGCGCATAGCCGCGCGCCAGCGCCTCACGGGAGCCAATGCCTCCCGCCTCCTTGTCGAACTGGCCGAAGCGCCAGCACCGCGCGCAGAACCACCCGAGGTCCTCCAGTGGGTCCGACCACGCCGCGAACTCCCAATCCAGCACGGCCGTGAGGCCGGCTTCGTCCAGCATGTAATTGCCGGTGCGGAAATCGCGATGCGTCAGCACCAGCTCCGGAGTCTTTGGCGCATGCCGCTCCAGCCAGCGGATCCCCCACTCCAGCGCGGGAAACGCCGTGTGGTGGCCGTCCAGGAAGGATTGGAACTCCTTCACGCCCCGCAGCGCGGGCGACAGCGCGGGCACCGGGAGGAAGGACAGGGCTTCCACGGGAGGACGGATGGCATGCAGCCGCGCCAGCTCCGCACCCAGCCGTTCGGTCAGCGCTTCGCGGTCTCCGCCCAGCCCCAGGTCCTTCACGATGCGATGCCCGGCGGCGATCCCCCGGGCCTTGCGCATCACGAAGAAAGCGCGCCCAAGCACGGAGCCATCTCCCAGCCACAGCGGCTCCGGCACCGTCACGCCCGCGCGGAAGGCCTCTCGCAGCAGGGCGAACTCCTGGGCACGGTCGTGCGACACGGAGACGCCCGAGGCCGCATCGGAGCGCAGCACGCACTCCAGCACGCCTTCATGCGGCCCTCCGCTCACCACAGCCGTCAGCAGCCAGTTCTCCTGGATGGCGCCCCCGGAGAGCAGGCGCGCATCGACGAGCCGCACCTCGCGGGCCTCCGCCTTCGTGGCCAGGAAGGACTCCAGCGCGTGCCTGTGTTCCTCGCGCATCGTCATCCCACGCCCCACCGGAAGAAGTCCGCGCCCTCCGACAGATAGGCACGCGACAGCACCATCTTGTGGATTTCACTGGCCCCATCCACCAACCGCGCCTGACGCGCGTACCGGTAGATCCATTCAACGAGCGTGTCCTTGGAGTAGCCGCGCGCGCCCATCAACTGGATGGCCGTATCCGCGGCCTTGTGCAGCGCATCCGCCACGTGGATCTTCGCGATGGAGATGTCCGTGCGCGCGAAGTCCCCCTGGTCCAGCTTCCAGGCGGCGCTCATGGTGAGCAGCCGCCCGATGTGGATGTCCTTGGCCGCGTCGCCCAACATCCACTGCACGCCCTCATGCTGAGCCAGGGTCTCCCCGAAGCTCATCCGCCGCGAGACGTAACCGCCCGCCTCCTCCAGGCACCGCTTCGCCAATCCCAGCCAGCGCATGCAGTGCGTGAGGCGCGCCGTGCCCAGACGGATCTGCGTCACCTTGAGGCCATCACCCACGCCCAGCAGGCGATGTTCGTCCGGAATGCGCAGCCCCTCGAAGACGAGCTCGCAATGACCACCGTGCTCCTCGGGCCCCATGATGGGAATGCGCCGCTCGATACGCCATCCAGGCTGACTGGCGTCGAAGAGGAACGCAGTGAGTCCCTTGCGCTCGTCGTCGGAGGTGCGCGCCACGACGATGAAGTGCTGCGCGCCCTGGGCACCGGTGATGAACCACTTGCGGCCCGTGAGCACCCATTCGTCGCCCTGCTTCTCCGCCCGCGTATAGGTGAGTGACGGGTCGGAGCCGCAGCCATCCGGCTCCGTCATCGCGAAGGCGGAGCGCACCCGGCCGTCGATGAGCGGCTGCAACCAGCGCTGCTTCAGCGCCTCCGTCGCGAGCACCTTCTCCAGGACGATCATGTTGCCGTCATCCGGGGGCGCGGCGTTGAACATCACGGGCCCGAAGGGCGAACGCGCCGCCTCCTCGTAACAGGCCGCCATGCCCACCACGCCCAGCCCCTGCCCTCCGCGAGCCTTGGGCATCTGGAAGGCCCAGAGCCCCTGCGCGCGGGCCAGCTCCCGCACCCGAGCCACCACCTCCTCGCGGAGGTTCTCGTGCGCGTCGAACGCATCCGGCTGCTTCTCCAGCGGCAGCACGTGCGTGGCCACGAACTCACGCACGCGCAGCCGGTACGCTTCGATTTCAGGGGACAGCGAGAAGTCCATGGAGTCACCAGTCCGAAGGAAGGACTACAAGGTGGAGCAGAGGTGGCCACCATCCACTTCAATGACAGAACCACTCATGTAGCTGCCGGCCTCCGACGCCAGCAGCAGCAGCGGCCCATCCAGCTCCCGCATGTGTCCCAGCCGCCGGAAGGGAATGCGAGCGAGCAGCTTCTGTCCCGCGTCCTTCCCGAAGAAGGTCCGGTTGAAGTCCGTCTCGATGTAGCCAGGGGCCAGCGCGTTCACGCGGATCCGATGCCGAGCCAATTCGAACGCCATCGCCTTGGTGAGGTGGATCAACCCGGCCTTGGAGGCACAGTAGGGCGCCACCCCGCCGCCCACCCGCAGGCCCAGGATGGACGCGATGTGGATGATGCTGCCCGGCGCCTCGCGCTCCACCAGACGGCGCGCCACGGCCTTCGACACGAGATACGAACCCTTGAGGTTGGTGTCGATGACCGCGTCCCACTGCGCCTCCTCCACCTGGAGGAAGAAGCCGTCGCCGGACACGCCCGCGTTGTTCACCAGCACGTCCAGCACCCCACCCGCCAGCGCCTCCGCCTCGGCCACGGCCTCCTGCACGGACGCCGCGAGCGTCACGTCCATGGACACCGCATGGGCACGCAGCCCCAGCTCCCGCAGCCGCTCCACCTCCGCGGTCAGCCGGTCCGAGCGCCGCGCCGCCAACACCACCTCCGCGCCCGCCCGGGACAGCACCTCCGCGAAGTGCAAACCCAACCCTCCGGAGGCGCCCGTCACCAGCGCACGGCGGCCCTCCAGGCCAAACGCATCCACACTCATGAACGGGCTCCAGGGCAGGCAATCGATGACGCGAAACGTCGAAGACTCCGGGGCGATGGCAATGACTCTTGCTGTTGACGCCGCGCCAACAAGTCTCCACTATACCCAGCACATGAGCCAGGATTTCCAACCATGAGCTACCAACACATCCGCGTTTCCTACGCGGACCGGGTCGCCAATGTGGAACTGCACCGGCCCGAAGCGCGCAATGGCTTCACCGTGCTCATGGCGGATGAACTGGCCTCCGCGCTCGCCGCGGCGGACGCGGATGAAGCGGTGCGGGTGGTCATCCTCTCTGGCGCCGGCAAGGACTTCTGCGTGGGAGCGGACCTCAGCGGTCAGTCCCTGGAGGTCACGAACACAGACATCCCCGGCGGTGCCTGGGTCGAACCCGCGACGCGCGTGGCCCGCCAGCTGTTCATGTTGAGAAAGCCAGTCATCGCCGCCATCCAGGGCGCGGCGGTGGGCGTGGGCTCCACGATGATCCTCCCCGCGGACTTCCGGCTCGCGGCCAGGAACAGCCGTTTCGGGTTTGTCTTCAGCCGGCGAGGCATCTACCCGGAAGCGGGCTCCTGCTGGTTCCTGCCTCGGCTGGTGGGCCTGGGCCGCGCCATGGATTGGATGGTGAGCGGGCGGCTCGTCCCCGCGGAGGAGGCACTCAGCGCGGGGCTGGTCCAATCCCTCCATGAACCCGAGGCCCTGGCCACCGCGGCGCAGACGCTCGCTCGGGAGCTGGTGGAATCAACCGCGCCGGTATCCGTGGCCGTCATCCGTCAGGCGCTCTACCGGATGAGCGCCCTCCCCTCGCCGGAGCCCGCGTTCGCCCTGGACAGTCAGCTCATCGCGAGCCTCGGAGAGAGCCCGGACGCGCTAGAAGGTGTCATGGCCTTCATGCAGAAGCGACCCGCGCGATTCTCCCGGACGGTGACCCAAGACCTGCCTGTGTTCCTCCCCTGGCAGGAGACCCGGCGATGAGCGCCCTGGCCCCCCGCTGGAAGCGGCTGGAACCGGACGAGCGCCGGAAGCAGATCCTCGAGTGCGCCATGCGCCTGTTCGGCGAGCGCCCCTACGCGGACGTCTCCACCACTGACATCGCCAAGGAGGCGGGCGTCGCGCGGGGACTCCTCAATCACTACTTCGGGCAGAAGCGGGACCTCTACTTGAAGGTCGTGAAGCGAATGCTGCTCATGCCCGGCATCGAAAAGAGCGTCCCCATGACCGGAACCCTGCGAGAGCGCGTGGAGCGCAGCGTCGAGTGGTACCTGGACACCGTGGCGACCCACGGCAAGACGTACCTGGCCGTCATCGGGAGCGGCAGCATCGGCGCGGATCCGGACGTGGACCGCATCATCGCCGAGGCGGACGACGTGGCCGCGTCGCGAACGCTCGAGTTCCTGGGGCTCAAGGCCGAGGTCGGCAACGATTCGCGGCAGCGGGCGATGATCCGCTCCTACAGCGGGCTGGTGAAGGCCTCCATCCGCGAGTGGCTCCGCGACGGGACGCTCACCCGCGAGGAGACGCACCTGCTCCTGAGCGAATCACTCCTGCTCATCGTGCGCGACCTGCTCCCCCAGCTCGCCCAGACGGCCACGCCCGGACGTGCCACCCCGGCGAAGCCGAAGGCCCAGAAGTGACGCGGCCGATGGCCGGTCCGGGCCCGCTCACCGGACGCACGCTGCTCATGTCCGGCGGAAGCCGTGGCATCGGGCTGGCCATCGGTGTCGCGGCCGGACGGCTGGGCGCCAACGTCGCGCTCCTGGCGAAGACGGGCACGCCGGACCCGCGTCTGCCGGGAACGGTCCACACGGCCGCCGCGGAGATTGAAGCCGCGGGCGGCAAAGCACTCGCGGTGGTGGGCGACGTGCGGGACGAAGCGGACGTGCAGCGCGCCGTGGACGAAACGGTGGCCCGCTTCGGCGGCATCGACTTCTGCCTCAACAACGCCAGCGCCCTGGCCCCGCTGAAGACCGAAGAGCTCCCGCTCAAGCGCTTCGACCTGATGCAGCAGATTCAACTGCGCGGGACGTTCCTGCTCACGCGCACGGCGCTGCCGCACCTGCGGCGCTCGTCCCACGCGCACATCCTTTCGTTGTCCCCACCTGTGAACCTGGCGCCCCACTGGATGGGCCTGCACCCGGCGTACACGATGGCCAAGTACGGCATGACGCTGCTCACGCTCGGCTGGGCGGCGGAGCTGGCGGACGCCGGCATTGGCGCGAACGCGCTCTGGCCTCGCACGCTCATCGCCACCGCCGCCGTGAAGAACCTGCTCGGCGGGGACGCGTCCATGGAGCGGGCCCGCGCGCCGGAAATCATGGCGGACGCGGCCGTGGCCATCCTCCAGCGCCCGCCGCGCGAGTGCACCGGACAGACCTTCATCGACGAGGACGTCCTGCGCGCGGGTGGAGTCACTGATTTCAGCCGCTACGGCGGCGGCCCGGATGTAGCGCTCGACCTGTACGTCGATCCCTGAAGAGGAAGCACGACAGACAACCTGATTGTCCTTTGACCTGGCGGAGGTGTGTCCATGGGTGCGTTTGACGCGAACCTGGAAGCGCAGTGCCTGTCCCTCGCGGCCCAGCTCACGCTGCCGCGCCTCCTTCAGCGCAACGCCACGGAGTACGCGGACGCGCCCGCCCTCACCTCCGGGAACAGCACCCTCACCTGGAGCCAGCTGCGTCAGCGCACCGCCGCGATGACCCGCGGGCTCTGCGTGCTGGGGCTGAAGCGGGGCGAGCGGATGATGATCATGATGTCCGGCCGGCCGGAGCATTGGATCATCGACTATGCGGCGGCCCACCTGGGCGCCATCTCCTGTACCGCGTACCAGACCCTGAGCACCGAACAGGTGGGCTACGTCGCCCGGCACAGCGCGGCCACGGTGGTGGTGCTGGAGGGCGCGGACGAGCTGGCCCGGTGGTGGCCGGTGCTCGAATCGCTCCCCGCCCTCAAGCGCATCGTCGTCGTGGACGCCTCCGCCCTTCCACGCGGGGACTCGCGGTTCATCTCCTTCGCGGAGCTCGAAGCCGAAGGCCGCGCCCTCCACGAGGCCAACCCCCAGTCCTTCGAGGACGCCTGGAAGGACATCCGCCCGGAGGATCCGCTGGCGATGATGTACACCTCCGGCACCACCGGCGACCCCAAGGGCGTGGTGCTGAGCCACCTCAACGCCTTCTATGAAGCCGTCGCGGTGGACCAGTGCGTCCCCGTGCCGATGCACGTCCCCTCCATCGCCTATCTCCCGCTGGCGCATGTGGCGGAGCGCGAGCTGGGGCTGTACCGGGCGCTCTACAAAGCGCTGCACATGCACCTGTGCACGGACCCCACGGGCGTGGTGCCGCTGTTGGCCCGCTCGCGAGCGCCCGCGTTCTTCGGCGTGCCGCGCCTCTGGGAGAAGCTCGCGTCGAGCCTGCGCTTGAAGGTGGACGCGCTCCCCTCCGCCCAGCGTGAGCCCCTGCTCGCCGCCCACGCCGCCGCGCTGGAGTCCTTCCGGCTGCGCGGCTCTGGCAGGGCCGTGCCGCCGGAGGCCCAGCAGAAGGCCGCGGACGCCGAAGCGCGCGTGCTCGAACCGCTGCGCAAGTCCATGGGCCTGGATGCGTTGCATTGGACGAGCAGCGGCTCCGCGCCCATCCCCGTGGACATCCTCGAGTACCTGGGCGGCTTCGGCATCCAGGTGCTGGAGGTCTGGGGCATGAGCGAGACCACCGGCTGCGCCACCATCAACACTCCCACCGACTTCCGAGTCGGCTCCGTGGGGCGGCCCATCCCCGGGCTCCAACTCAAGCTGGCGTTGGACGGGGAAATCTTCGTGCGCGGTCCGGTGGTGTTCATGGGCTACCTCGCGGCGGACGGCCAGATTGCCCGCGCGACGGACGCGAACGGCTGGCTCGCCACTGGCGACATCGGCACGCTCGACGCGGACGGATTCCTCAGCATCACCGACCGCAAGAAGGAGCTGATCATCACGTCGAGCGGGAAGAACATCGCCCCCTCCAAGCTCGAAGGCATGCTGCGCGCCCACCCGCTGGTGGCCCAGGCCATCGCGATTGGCGACGGCCACCCCTACGTGACGGCGCTCGTCTCCCTGGATCCGGAGGCCGCGCCGCTCTGGGCCAAGGCCCGGGGCCTGTCCTCGGTGTCGCTGGAGGAGCTCGCGCGAGACCCCACCGTCCAGGCCGAGCTGGAATCCCTCGTCGCCGCGGCCAACGTCCGCCTCTCCCGTTCCGAGCAGATCAAACGCTTCCACGTCGTCCCGGAAGCATGGTCCCCGGTGACGGGAGAGCTGACGGTCACCCTCAAGCTCAAGCGCCGCGTGCTGCTCGCGCAGTACGCCGAACGCATCGCCGTGCTCTACGCGATCGCCTGACGTCCCTTCGGAGAACCGCCATGCATGTGAGAACCCCGGAGCAAGCCTCGTTCGCGGATGCCATCGACGCGTTCTGCCGCGCCAGGACGGGCACGCGCGCGCAGCGGGACGCGCTGACCCACGACGGCACGGAGGCCCACGCCCCCGGCCTCTACGCCCACATGGCCGAACTGGGCTGGCTGGGCGTGGGAATCCCCACGGAGTACGGCGGGTCCGGCGGAGGCATGTCCGAGATGTGCCTCTTCGCGGAGCGGACCGCCTATGGGCTCGCGCCCGTGGGCGGATACATCACCACCGCGGTGGCGGCGGGCCCCTACGCGAAGTTCGGGACCCCGGTGCAGAAGGAGACCGTCCTCGGCGGCATCGCGCGCGGCCGGGTGGAGGCCATCTCCATCTCCGAGCCCGGAGCCGGATCCGACGCCGCCGCCATCACCTGCCGCGCGCTCCGGACGCACGGGGGCTTCGTGGTCAACGGCCAGAAGACCTGGTGCTCCAACGCGCACTTCGCGGACCACGTGTTGCTCGTGGCGCGCACGAACTCCGTGGGTTCGCGGCATGAAGGCCTCACCATGTTCTGCGTCTCCGCGGGCACGCCCGGCATGGAGATCCGCGGCATCCCCACGATGGGCGGCAAGGAGGTCAACGACGTCTTCTTCACGGACTGCTTCCTGCCGGAGTCCTCCGTGGTCGGCCTCGTGGACCAGGCGTGGCCCCAGCTGATGGCGGGGCTCAACAGCGAGCGGCTCCTGCTCGCCGCGTCCATGCTGGGCCGGGGCCGGCGCGCGTTCGACGACGCCGTCGCCTACGTGAAGGAGCGCAAGCAGTTCGGCCGCGCCGTCGGCTCATTCCAGGCGCTCAAGCACCGCATCGCGGACCTGGCCACGGAGCTGGATTGCTGCGAGCTGCTCGTCTACCGCGTGGCGGCCATGGCCGACGAGCACCCGGACCGGATGCTCCCCCGCGAGGCCTCCATGGCGAAGCTCAAGACGACGGAGACCGCCAAGCGCGTGGCCCTGGAGGGCATGCAGATGATGGGCGGCTACGGCTACGCCACCGAATACGACATGGAGTCGCACCTGCGCGCCACGGTCATCTCCACCGTCTACGGCGGCACCAGCGAAATCCAGCGCGACATCATCGGCAAGACCTTCGGACTCTAGGAGACAGACATCATGACGACGGCACGTCCCCGGTGGAGCTCGGATGACGTCGAGCAGGTGCGCACGCTCGCGGCCACCTACTTCACGAAGGAGGTCCTCCCCAACCTGCCCAAGCACGTGGAGCAGGGCCATCCGGACAAGGCGCTCTACCGCCGCGCCGGAGAGCTGGGCCTCCTGTGCATGTCCATCCCGGAGGCCTACGGCGGCGTGGGCGGCACGTTCGCGCACGAGGCGGTCCTCATCGAGGAGCAGATCCGCGCCGGGGACCCATCCATGGGCTTCCCCGTCCACTGCGCCATCGTCGCGCACTACCTGCTGGCCTACGCGTCGGAGGCCCAGAAGGAGAAGTGGCTGCCCCGCCTGGCCAGCGGCGAGTGGGTGGGCGCCATCGCCATGACCGAGCCGGGGACGGGCTCCGACCTCCAGGCCATCTCCACCCGCGCGGTGCGTGAAGGCGACTTCTACCGGGTGAGCGGCGCGAAGACGTTCATCTCCAACGGCCACGTGTGCGACTTCATCATCATCGTCGTGCGCACCGGGCAGCCGGGCCATGCGGGCATCTCCCTGTTGTGCGCGGAGGTCTCCGACACGACGCCCGGCTTCCAGCGCGGCCGCATCCTCGACAAGCTGGGGGGCAAGGGACAGGACACCACCGAGCTCTTCTTCGACGACCTGCGCGTCCCCGCCGTCAACCTGCTGGGAGGCGAGGAGGGCCGGGGCTTCGCCCAGCTCATGCAGCAGCTGCCCCAGGAGCGGCTGACCACGGCCATCATCGCGGTGGCGAGCCTGGAGCGCGCGGTCCAGCTCACGGTCGAGTACACGAAGCAGCGCCACGTCTTCGGCAAGCCGCTCTTCGCCCTGCAGAACACGCGCTTCGAGCTGGCGGAGTGCGCCACCCTCCAGCGGGTCTGCCGCACCTTCGTGGATGACTGCGTCGCGTCCCACCTGGAAGGCGCACTCGATGTGACGACGGCGGCCATGGCGAAGTACTGGGTGTCCGACCAGGCCTGCCTCGTCGTGGACCGCTGCCTCCAGCTGTTCGGCGGGTATGGGTATATGAAGGAATACCCCATCGCCCATCTGTTCGCGGACACCCGCGTCCTGCGAATCTTCGCCGGCGCGAACGAGGTCATGAAGGAGCTCGTCGCCCGGTCCCTGTAGCCCCTCCCTTCTCACAAGGAGGCTCCCCGTGAGCCAGGAAGCATTCATCTTCGACGCCGTCCGTACCCCTCGCGGCAAGGGCAAGAAGGGCGCCCTGCACGGCACCAAGCCGGTGTCGCTGCTCGTCGGCCTGGTGGACGCGCTCAAGCAGCGCAACCCCACCCTGGACCCGAAGCACATCGACGACGTGGTGCTGGGCGTCGTGTCCCCCGTGGGCGACCAGGGCGCGGACATCGCGCGCACGCTGGTGCTGGCCGCGGGCCTGCCGGACACCACCGGCGGCGTGCAGCTCAACCGCTTCTGTGCCTCCGGCCTGACGGCGGTGAACATGGCCGCGCAGCAGGTGCGCTCCGGCTGGGAGCACCTGGTCATCGCGGGCGGCGTGGAGAGCATGTCCCGCGTCGCCATGGGCTCGGACGGCGGCGCGTGGGCCATGGACCCCGCCACCAACTACGACACCTACTTCGTGCCACAGGGCATCTCCGCGGACCTCATCGCGACCATGGAGGGCTTCACCCGCGAGGACGTGGACCGCTACGCCGTGCGCTCGCAGGAGCGCGCCGCCCACGCGTGGAAGAACGGCTACTTCCAGAAGTCCGTCGTCCCCGTGGTGGACCAGAACGGGCTCATCATCCTGGACCGCGACGAGCACATGCGCCCGGACTCCACCGTGGCCTCGCTGGGCCAGCTGAGCGCGTCCTTCACCACCATGGGTGAGATGGGCGGCTTCGACGCGGTGGCGCTCCAGAAGTACCACGCGGTGGAGCGCATCCATCACGTGCACACGCCGGGCAACTCCTCCGGCATCGTGGACGGCGCGGCGCTGGTGCTGGTGGGCTCGGAGAAGGTGGGCAAGACGCTGGGCCTCAAGCCTCGCGCGCGCATCGCCGCCGTGGCCACGTCCGGCGCGGAGCCCACCATCATGCTCACCGGTCCGCTGCCGGCCACCCGCAAGCTGCTGGACATCGCAGGCCTGTCGGTGAAGGACATCGACCTCTTCGAGCTCAACGAGGCCTTCGCCTCCGTGGTCCTCAAGTACCAGAAGGACCTGGACATCCCGGACGAGAAGCTCAACGTCAACGGCGGCGCCATCGCCATGGGTCACCCGCTGGGCGCCACCGGCGCCATGATTCTTGGAACCGTGGTGGATGAACTGGAGCGGCGCAACGCGCGCCGCGCGGTCGTCACCCTGTGCGTCGGCGGCGGCATGGGTGTGGCCACCCTCGTCGAGCGCGTCTGACCCTTCCCTCCCCTTTCAAAGACTTTCGAGCGAACACCATGAGCGAACAGAACACCCTGCGCTGGGAACAGGACGCGGACGGCATCGTCGTCTTGACGATGGACGACCCCTCCCAGTCCGCCAACACCATGAACGCCGCCTACGTGAAGTCCATGCGCGCGGCGGTGGACCGGCTGGTGAAGGAGAAGGACAGCATCACCGGCGTCGTCATCACCTCCGCGAAGAAGACCTTCTTCGCGGGCGGCGACCTCAACGACCTGCGCAACGTCAAGAAGAGCGAAGCGAAGCAGGTCTTCGACCTGGGCCAGGAGATCAAGGCGCAGCTGCGCGCGCTGGAGACCCTGGGCAAGCCCGTGGTCGCGGCCATCAACGGCGCGGCGCTGGGCGGCGGGCTGGAGATCGCCCTCGCGTGTCACCACCGCATCCTCGCGGACGTGAAGGGCGCGGTGGTGGGCCTGCCGGAGGTGACGCTGGGCCTGCTGCCCGGCGGCGGCGGCGTGGTGCGCACGGTGCGCATGCTGGGCATCACGGACGCGCTGATGAAGGTGCTGCTCCAGGGCCAGCGCTACCGCCCACAGGAGGCGAAGGAGCTGGGGCTGGTGCATGAGGTGGTGCCTTCCGTGGACGCGCTCCTGCCCGCGGCGAAGGCGTGGGTGAAGGCGAACCCGAAGGCGCAGCAGCCGTGGGACCAGAAGGGCTACAAGATTCCCGGCGGCACGCCTTCACACCCAGCGTTCGCGGCGAACCTGCCCGCCTTCCCCGCCAACCTGCGCAAGCAGCTCAAGGGCACGAACATGCCCGCGCCGCGCGCCATCATGGCGGTGGCGGTGGAGAGCACGCAGGTGGACGTGGACACCGCGTTCACCATCGAATCGCGCTACTTCACGGAGCTCGTCGTCGGTCAGGTCGCGAAGAACATGATGCAGGCGTTCTTCTTCGACATGCAGCACATCAACTCCGGCGGCGGCCGTCCCAAGGGCTTCCCGCAGCACACCGCGAAGAAGGTGGGCGTGCTGGGCGCGGGCATGATGGGCGCGGGCATCGCCTACGTGTGCGCCAAGGCCGGCATCGACGTGGTGCTCAAGGACGTGACCCTGGCCGCCGCGGAGAAGGGCAAGGGCTACTCCGTCAAGCTGGTGGAGAAGGCCGTCTCCAAGGGCTCCGTCACGAAGGAGAAGGGCGACGCGCTGCTGGCGCGCATCACCCCCGCGGAGGACCCGGCCGCGCTCGCGGGCTGCGACCTGGTCATCGAAGCGGTGTTCGAGGACGTGAAGCTCAAGCACAAGGTCTTCCAGGAGATTCAAGGCGTGGTGGCGCCGGACGCGGTGCTGGGGTCCAACACCTCCACCCTGCCCATCAGCCTGCTCGCGGAGGGCGTGACGCGGCCGCCGGACTTCGTCGGCATGCACTTCTTCTCCCCCGTGGACAAGATGCCGCTGCTGGAGCTCATCGCCGGCAAGCAGACGAGTGACGCGACGCTGGCGAAGGCCATCGACATCGCGGTGCAGATTGGCAAGACGCCCATCGTCGTCAATGACAGCCGGGGCTTCTTCACCAGCCGCGTCATCGGCACGTTCCTCAACGAGGCCATCGCCATGGTGGGCGAGGGCATCGCGCCCGCGTCCATCGAGCAGGCGGGACTCCAGGCGGGCTACCCCGCCGCCCCGCTCCAGCTGGTGGACGAATTGACGCTGACGCTGCCCCGGAAGATCCGCCAGGAGACGAAGGCGGCCGTGGTGGCGGCGGGCCAGCCGTGGGTGGACCACGGCAGCTACGCGGTGATGGACGCGCTCATCGATCAGCACGGGCGCAAGGGCCGCTCCACGGGCGGCGGGTTCTACGACTACGCGGACGGCAAGCGGACGAACCTCTGGCCGGGGCTGGCGCAGCACTACACCAAGCCCGGGCACACCATCCCCTTCGAGGACATGAAGGAGCGGATGCTCTTCGCGGAGGCCATCGACACGGTGCGCTGCTTCGACGAGGGCGTGCTGCGCTCGGCCGCGGACGCGAACGTGGGCTCCATCCTGGGCATCGGCTTCCCGCCGTGGACGGGCGGCGTGGTGCAGTACATCAACGGCTACGAAGGCCCCTCCGGCACGGGGCCTCGCGGCTTCGTCGTCCGCGCGCGCCAGCTGGCGGAGCGCTACGGGAAGCACTTCCTGCCGCCCGCGTCCCTGGTCGCCAAGGCTGAACGTGGAGAGCTGCTCGAGTAACCCCTTACCCACACAAGAGGTCGCCCCATGAGGAATCAGCGGGAGCATGACGTGAAGGCACTCGTTTCAAGGCAGCGCGCCTGTTTCGAAACCCGCGTCACGCTCCCGCTGAAATGGCGGCAGGAGCAGCTGCGGGCGCTCGAAGCGACGGCCCGCAGGCATGAGGAGGCCATCCTGGCCGCCCTCAAGGCAGACCTCTCGAAGAGCCCGGAGGAGGCCTACCTGACGGAGGTGGGCAGCATCTACGGGGAGCTGAAGACGGCCCTCAAGCACGTGAAGGCCTGGATGGAGCCCCGCAAGGGCTCCGCGCCGCTCGTCATCCAACCGGCGAAGGCCTGGCAGTACGCGGAGCCCCTGGGCGTGACGCTCATCATCGCGCCCTGGAACTATCCCTATCAGCTGTCGCTGGCGCCGCTCATCGGGGCGCTCGCCGCGGGCTGCACCGCCGTGTTGAAGCCTGGTGAGCACGCGCCAGCGACCTCGCGCGTGCTCGCGAAGATGCTGGGCGAGGCGTTCCCGCCCGAGGTCGTCTCCGTCGTGGAGGGCGGCGTGGAGGAGAGCCGCGCGCTGCTCGACGAGCGGTGGGACCTCATCTTCTTCACCGGAGGCCCGCAGGTGGGCCGGACCGTCGCTGAAGCGGCGGCCCGGCACCTGACGCCCACCGTCCTGGAATTGGGCGGCAAGAGCCCCTGCATCGTCGACCGGAGCGCGGACCTGGAGGTCACCGCGCGCCGCATCGCCTGGGGCAAGTACGTCAACGCCGGGCAGACCTGCATCGCGCCGGACTACGTGCTCATCCCTTCCGACCTCCAGGAGCGCTTCACGGCGCTGGTCCAGAAGGCCGTGCGGAGCTTCTACGGCGACGACGCGAGCACGAGCGCCGACTACGGTCGCATCGTCAACGCCCGCCACTTCGAGCGCGTCAGCGCGCTCGCGTCCCATGGGAACATTGCCTTCGGTGGAGAGCGCGACGCAGCCAGCCGCTTCTTCGCGCCCACCGTCATCACCGACGCGCCGCTGACAAGCCCGCTGATGCAGGAGGAGATCTTCGGCCCCCTGCTCCCGCTGGTCGACTGCGCGAACGTCGACGACGCCATCCGCTTCGTGCGCGCCCGCCCGAAACCTCTCGCGCTCTACACCTTCGCGCGGGACGCCGCGGTGAACGAGCGCGTGCTCGCGGAGACGTCCAGCGGTGGCGCCGTCACCAACGACGTGTGCGTCCACTTCGCCGCGGAGGGGATGCCCTTCGGCGGCGTGGGCGAGTCTGGCCTGGGCGGCTACCACGGCCAGTCCAGCTTCGACGCCTTCAGCCACAAGAAGAGCGTGGTGAAGCGGCCGTTCATCCTGGACATGAAGCTGCGCTACCCGCCCTACACGGGGAAGCTGGACCTCTTCCGCCGCTTCCTGTGACGGGCCAGGGGGCGCGGACCCTTTCCGCGCCCCCTCCCCTCTGATTACAGCGTCTTCATGTATTCGATGAGGGCCCAGCGCTCCGGGTCGGTGAGCGACTGGGTGAAGTCATGCCCCTCGTTGCCCATGCCGTAGAAGTGGGTGTTGAAGATCATCCGGGAGCGGATCTGCTTCTGGGTGATGGGCGGCGGCGACTGGTAGGCGAGCGAGTTGTAGTTGGCGACCAGGTTCGCGATGTTCGCGAAGAGCACGTCGGCCGTCGCCATCTCCTCGCTGCACGGGATGAACGGGTCGTTGGACGGGGAGTTGGCGCAGGGCAGCGACGACACCTTCCACCCCAGCTTCCCGAAGTCATAGGACGCGTAGCTCGCGTCGTAGCCCGCGTTGGTCCCCAGGATGTTGGCGGAGGTCTGCAGGCGCTTCCACACCGACGGCCGGTCCGCCGGCTTCAGCACGTCCCAGAGGGTGGGCACGCTGCCGTTGTGGAAGAACGGCGCGGAGGCCCACGCGCCATAGAGCGGCGGCGCGATGTAGCCAAACGGGCTGATCCACTCGTTGGGCCCCAGGGGTGAATAGACGGGGCCCAGACCGTTGTCATACGCGCTGCGCGGCACGCGCCGCAGGGCGCTGGTGATGATGTCGTCGTAGAAGGGGCCGTGGTTGGGGGCCTCGTCGTTGTAGGCCAGGAAGGACGAGTTCCAGGCCTTGCGCTTGCGGATGTCCGCCATCAGGTCCTTGCGCGCGGGGTCCGTGCGGATGGTCTCAATGGGCGTAATCACGCCCGCCACGCCCTTGAGGCGCGGGTCGGGCAGGTACGCAGGGTCCGCGGCATGGCGCGGCGAATAGACGCCGTGGCAGGACGCGCAGGAGCCGTTGCCCGGCGCCTTGGGGATGTTGGCGTTGGCGCCGTTGGCCCACAGGTCCCGCTCGTGGAAGAGCACCGCGCCCTGCTCGGCGAGCGCGGTGTTGACCGTCTTCGGGTACGTGGGGGGTGACATCGAGATGAAGAAGTTGTCGTTGTCCTCGAACTCGACGGTCATCGCCCGGCGCTGCGCGGGCGTGCGCCCCAGGTTCGCGATGCTGAAGGCCATCTCCGAGCGGACGTTGTCCGACGTGAGGGCGCCATCCCAGAACTGCCGCGTCTTGAAGGCGCGGTGCCACCAGCTGGGCGCGCGGGACTGGCCGCCCGCGTGGGAGGGGAAGTATTCGAGCAGGCTGGGCGCCAGCGCGAGCGAGTCCATGTCGAAGAGCGCGGGCAGCAGGTCCACGATGCCGATGGCGTCACTGGTGCCGCGGCCCACGCTCCAGGGCACGGGCGCCAGTTGCAGCACGGTGCCCACGCCCGTCGAGCGGAAGAAGTCGGATTGGATCAACCCCGCGTCCAGCGCGTCGTTCGTGCGCCCCCACACGAAGCCGGCCTCCTGTTCGGTCCCCAACCGCGAGTCGTGGCACCCCGAGCAGCTGGAGCTGATGGCGCCCGTATAGCGCCCGTTCGAGTCCTTCTCCTGCACGAGCCCCAGGGGGAGCTGGCCGCTGCCGCCGTTGGTGAGGTTGGGGTTCTCCCACGGCAGCGGATAGGGATTGCGGAACGGCGCCTTCGCCATGCCGTAACGCTTGATGACCTGCTCGTCGAAGTCCGAAGGGCGGATGAGGAAGCCCCAGAGCAGGTAGAGGTTGTAGTAGGCGAGCGAGGTGGTGAACGGCTGGAAGTAGGCGCGCGTTTCAATGTTGTTGCGCCCCCGGGCCACGCTCGCGCGGAACTCACCGCACGTCGTGGGATTGGGCGGCAGCGTGGAGACGAACGGCGCCGGGGGATTGTGCAGATCCACCCAGTACGCGTTGAACTGGACCGCCGCCCCCGGCTTGTTGACGCCCGGCACCACCAGCGTGCGCGGATCCACCGGCAACGGCGTTGAGTCCGGCTTCCCATTGCAGGCCGCCACGAATGGCGACCGCACCGCCGTGGTCTCCAGCAGCGGTAAGGGAGCCGCGGCAGCCGCGGCACTGACCAGGAAGAGGACCAGCGAACTCGGACACGCCCACGTACGGCTCCATCGCAGTCTCATACACGGCCTCCGCGCCTATTGGCACTTTGACAACAAGGAACCTTGTAGGCCCCGGATTCCGGGGTCTCAATACGCAGCGCGTTAGCGTGTCTGGGAAAAACAAAGGGCCCGGAACGGTTGGTTCCGGGCCCTCGAGTGTTCACGTGTGTTGACGCTGGAGACTTGGGTCAGAGCACGCCCGGAGACGCCTTGGCCTGCGTCTTGGCGAAGATTTCGCGCAGGCGGGTGGCGACCTTGGGCATCACGTCCTCGAAGGCGAGCTCGGTGGACTGCCGCAGGGCCTCCTGCCCCGCGGACGCCCCACCCAACCACGCCGAGGCCGCCTTGCTCTTCTGGGACTCGCCCTCGATCAGGTCACTCACCTGGATGGCGTCCTGGGTCCCCCGGGAGCGCACCGTCAGCTTCAACTGCGACACGAAGCCACCGCCGTTGACGTCGAAGTACTGGATCTCCGGGACGATGAGCACGTCCGCGTCGCCCATGTCATCAGGGCTGGACGCCTCCTGGACGGACTGGAAGACGGTGCCCATCATCTGCGGGAAGCTGCGCGTGAGCCCTTCGCCAATGGTGATGTTCCAGGTGTGCCCGGCGCCCAGGACGAAGTAGCTGTCCGAGTCGATGCGCGCCTTCTGCTCGGGGGAGATGAAGTAGCGCGCGCGAAGCGCCAGCGGCGTCCCCGCGTTGGACATGGGCGCGGGGCTCGGCCGCACCTGGTGGGTACAGCCGACGAACGCGAGCAGCGCGAACAAAGGCAGAACGAGGTTTCTGGGCATGGCGACTTCATAGCCCACCCCTCCCTCTCAACCCAATCCCAGGCAGGAATGACCCACCGCGGTGAGTAGGAATGAAGTCCCAACCATTGACCCAAGGCTGGGAAAACCCGTTTGATTCATCAATGCTCAATCAAACCCCGGAGTACCAGTCCTGTATCCAGAGTTCCGAACGGGTGTCCTGGCGTCTGGATGAGCTGTTGCCCAAGGACACCGTGCTCGACTTCAGCCACCGGTTCCTTTCGGATGCGCTGACCGGCACGGAAGACATTCCCTTCCTGAGCGCGGAGGAGCGGCTGATGTTGAACCACATCCGCTCCAACAGCTACGCGCACCTGTTCCTGTTCCTGGAGGAGTACGCCGTCGCCCTGGCCGCCCAGCGCGCCGGCCTGGAGCTTCACGGGAACCCGACGCACATGCGGGCGCTGCTGCGCTTCACCGAGGAGGAGCTGAAGCACCAGCAGCTCTTCGCGCGCTTCACCGGCGCGTTCGCGAAGGGCTTCAAGGTCGCCCCTGCCCTGCTCGACAACCAGGTGGAGGTGGCCCGGGCCATCATGGCGAAGTCGAACCTGGGCGTGCTGATCTTCAACCTGCACATGGAGCTGATGACGCAGCAGCACTACCAGGAGACGGTTCGCGGAAACAAAGACGAGACGCTGGATCCGCTGTTCTGCAACCTGCTCAAGCACCACTGGCTGGAAGAGGCGCAGCACACCCGGCTGGACTTCCTGGAGGCCCAGAAGATCCTCGCCCAGGCGCCCGAAGCCCTGGACGCGGCCCTGACTGAATACTCGGAGCTGCTCCAGGCCTTGCGCGGCACCCTGAACGCGCAGCTCGCGCTGGACCTCCAGACGCTGGAGAAGGCGGTGGGGCGCACGTTCACGCCCACCGAACGCCAGCAGTTGTCCGAGTCCCAGGAGCGTTCGTATGTCTGGGGTTTCATCGGGATGGGAATGAAGGCCCCTCTCTTCCTCTCCCGCCTGCGCGCGCTCTCTCCCCTCGCGGAGCAGCGCGTGCTGGAGCTGGCCCCGACGTACTACTGCGCCTGAGCCGGCTTTGAAGCTCAGCCGCGGCGACCGCGAGCGCCTGGGCCTGCTGCTGGCCCAGGGGTGAGGACTCCCGCGGAGGTGGCCTGGAGCCGGCAGCGCGCCTCGGCGGCCCGCGCCTGCACGGCGTCCTCGTGCTGTCCCAGCGACAGCATGAGCGACGCGGCCCGCGCGTAATGCTCCGCCGCCAGCTCGGGCGGCAGGACCTGCTCGTCGGAGCGAGCGGACGCCAGCAGGTGGGGCAGTGCCCGCTCCGTCCGTCCAGCTCCGAGCCAGTGGTGTGCCAGGAGGATGGGAGGGGCGCCGTCCTCCTCGAACACCCAGGCGAGCCGGGCGTGCAGCACGCGCTCCTCGCCGGGCCCCATCCCTGCCAGGACCGCCTCCATCACCAGGTCGTGACTGAAGCGCTCGCCCATCAGCACCTGGGCCGCCTCCAGCTCCGCGAGCGCCTCATGACCCTCCGCCTGCTTCACCTGGAGTCCCCCGGCCACGAGCGAGGTCCGGAAGAAGGCCCCCGCCAGCGCCGCGAGCCGCGCGCACTGGAGCGCCAGCGGGGACAGCCCCTCCAGGCGCCGCTGGATGAGGGGGCCCACGCGCCCTGGAGGCGGCAGCCGTTGGGGCCATTCACGGTGCAACGAGTCCGTCTCCAGCAGGTGCTTCAGCGTCTCCACGACGTACAGGGGATTGCCGCCCGTGTAGCGGGCCAGGGCATCCAGGTGCGCCTCCGCGCCCGGCAGTCCCATGCCCGCCACCATGCGCTTCACGTCCTCGTCCGTCAGCGCGTCCACCTCCACGACGCGCGCCAATCCCGCCTCGACGAGCCCTGCCACGTGCATCCGCGTCTCGGGCGACAATTCTCCCCGGCGATAGCAGTCGATGAAGCGCAGGCTGCGTGCGCCTGGAGGGGCCGTGTCGGCCAGCCGGGAGAGCGCGAAGGTGAAGGCCCTGGCGCTGGCCGCGTCCCAGTACTGCACGTCGTCCGCGACGCTGATGTCCTCGTGCTCGTGAAGCAGTTGGAGCGCAGCCACGATGGCGTCGTAGAAGCGCAGCGTGCCGGCCTCGGAGGCCAGGGGCGGCAGCAGCCGCGCATCTCCCAGCTCCGGGAGGATGCGCGACAGCTCGGTGCGCACCCAGTCCGGCAGCTTCACGTCCGGCCAGCGCCGCAGCTGTGTGCGGAAGGCGCGCGCCTGGGAGGCGAACGGCACGTCCCGGTCTCCCGCTCGCGCCTCGATGCGTCCCCAGCGGCCCTGCGTGGCCGCGAACTCCTCCGCGAGCCGCGTCTTGCCGCTACCGGGCTCACCGGAGATGAACAGCAACTGGCCCGCCTCCCAGCCGGCTTCCAGCTGCCGCCACGCCGCGTCCCGGCCCACCAGCACCGGAGGACGCAGCACTGAAAGAGGCAGCGAAGGCCGAGCACCTGGAACGGAGCGTGAGCGCGGCGGGGCCTGCTCCACCTCCCGCACCAGCGCGAGCGTCTCCGGCATGGGGGTGACGCCCAGCTCCCGGTCCAGCACGTCGCGCAGGTGTTCGAAGGTCGCGAGCGCTGCTCCCCGGTCACCCTGCAGGTAGTGCAGCCGGATGAGGTGGCGGCCGGCCTGCTCGGATTCGGGCTCCTGCCGCGCCCACGCCTGCGCGAGCCCCAGGGCGGCGGTCCAATCGCCCGCGGCGGTGAGCTGGGCGATGCGGGCCTCGCGCGCCTCGCGAACCCATCCCTCGATGCCCGCGCGGGCGCCGTCCAGCCAGCGCGCGAGCTCCGGACAGTCATCGAAGTCGAAGCCCGCCAGCAACGTGTTGCCTTCGGCGTCCACACACGCCAGGGCCTCCGCATGGGCACGGGCCTCCGTGGCGGCCTTGAGGCCCGCGGCGTCCACGGACGAGGGCGAGACCAATGCCAGCCGTTCGGCGTCGCCCTCCACCAGGGGCGCATCCTCCGTGGCGACTCGCAGTCGGCGCAGCAACTGCCGCAGGTTGCTTCGCACGGTCGTGGGCGGCGAATCCGGCCACAGGAGGGACGCGAGCGCGAACTTGGGCGAGGGGCCCTGCAATGCCAGCCACGCCAGCAGCGCCGCGGTGCGCCGCTCCAACCTCACGCGTTGACCGTCAGGGCCGCACAGCTGCGCCAGCCCCAGGACCCGCACCCGCCATTCCCTGCCATCCACCGGAAGTCTCCCCAGGCCTCGCGCCGTCATGCGAAGCGCGCACCTTACTCGACCAGACGAGGAAGCAAGCCGTCGATGGCCTCTCGTGTCTGCCCATGGCGCCGCCCTTCGGCATCCGAGCCTGGGAGCGCTGGTGGGCCCGGGTGACGGGACAGCCGGGAGGCTGGAGCCGCACACGGCCCGTGCGCATCCATTCCCCATGCTGGCACTTCGACAGTGTGGACTCGGCTGGCTGGCGTTGTCCGCGGCCTGGCCGGTGTTCGCGGCCGAGCCCGCGGTGTGGGGCGAAGGGATGATGGTGAAGGTCCGTCCCGACAACACCGCGCCAGGAAGCAGCACCGAGGTACGACTCACCGCCGCGCGCAATGAGTTCGTCTCCTTCCAGGTGGCGTTGCACGGCGGTGACCGGGGCCTGAGGGGCGTGCGCGCCCGCCTGCCCGCGCTGGAGGGGCCCGCGACGCTGACGGGACCGGACGTGACGCTGTACCGGCAGGCGTACATCACCACGAAGCAGGGCTCCGAGCCCGGGCAGCCGGTGGGGCGCTGGCCGGACGGGCTGGTGCCAGACACGGACGAAATCGCCAGGGAGCAACGCAATGCCTTCCCCTTCGACGTGCCCGCGCGCGAGGCGCGAGCCGTCTGGGTGGACATGCACGTGCCCGGGGACGCGCCCCCCGGCGACTACACGGGCACGGTGACGGTGGAGGCGGAAGGCGGCTTCCAGCGGCAGGTGACCGCGAGGCTGACGGTGGTGGAAGCGGTGATGCCGAGCACTTCCTCACTGGCCTCGGCGTTTTCGCTGTCGCCGGCCCAGGTGTGCCTCGCGCATCTGGGCCGGGCGGACTGCTCGCACGAGGAGCTGCAACCGTTCCTCGTGCGCTACCAGCAGATGGCGCTGGAGCACCGCATCACGCAGCCCCGGCTCTACCTGCGCGCGTCCGGGCCCAAGGCATGGAGCGATTTCGACGCGACGTGGGGGCCCAGCCTGGATGGCACCGCGCCCACGCGGCTGTCCGGCGCGCGGATGACGAGCCTGGAATACACAGGGCCCCTCACCGCTGGCGGCCTGTCGGCCTTCACCGGGCACATGCGCGAGCGCGGCTGGCTGGACCGGGCCTTCGCGCTGATCGGCGACGAGCCGCCCATCTGGATCAGCTACGAGCAGGTGCAAGCCGCCGGAACGCTGGTGCGGCAGGCCGCGCCGGGCCTTCGCACCATGCTGACGACGAACGCCAGCCAACTGAAGCCCACCGGCCTGGTGCCCCTGGTGGACATCATGGTGCCGATGGTGAACCACCTGGAGGGCACGGATCCAGGCTTCGTGGGAAACCAGACCGCGACGTACGTGGAGTTCCTCTCGCGGCCTGGAACGGAGTTGTGGATGTATCAAAGCTGCGCGATCCACGGCTGCGCGCCCAGCGTCTCCGTGCCGCAGAACCAGCCGGGGGCGGGTTGGCCGTCGTACATGGTGGACCGCCCCTCGACGAAGGCCCGCGCGATGGAGTGGCTGTCCTTCCTCTTCGGCTGCAAGGGCGAGCTGTACTACGAGACCGCGGGCATGCTCCCCACGGCGTGGACGGACCAGTACCACTTCGATGGCAACGGGGACGGGACGCTGTTCTACCCGGGCACGCCCGCGATCATCGGCGGACGGACGGACGTGCCGGTGGCCTCCCTGCGCCTGAAGCTCATCCGTCAGGGCATGCAGGACTATGAATGGCTCAAGGCGGTGAGCGACGCGGGCGACCCGGCCTTCGCGCACCAGGTGGCGCGAGAGCTCATTCCCAACGCATGGCAGGTACCGGATGACGGCGCCGCGTTCGATGGCGCGCGGCTGCGGCTCATCCAGCGCTACGGGGAGCTGACCTTGGGCAACCCATCCGCCCCGCGCATGGGCGGGGCGCCTGTCTCCATGCCCTTGGAGCCGCAGGTTCCAGGCGGTCCAGGGGAGCCGGGCGGGCAAGGCAACGCGGGCGGCTGCGGCGCGGCCCCTGGCGTCTCCGTGGCGGGAGTCCTGCTATGGGCGGCCTGGGCGCTGGGCAGGACACGCCGGGCGCGAGGACGCCAGCCCACTCACGGCGTCTCGGACAGATGAAGCCCCGCCTTCACCAATTCAGCCCTGATGGCGCGGGATTCCCGGGCCCGCGTCACGAGGAAGTCCCCGTGCATGTCCCGTTGCTCCCGGATGCGGACCCCGCCCGAGAGGAGGGCCTGAAGGACCTTCACGGACCTGGCCTCCGTGCAGAAGTCCCCTGCGCGCAGGGCCTGGGCATACAGATAGGTGCCCGGCTCCTCCGCGATCGCGCCACGGGACATCTTGCGCAGCAGCAGGGAGACGACCTCCGCGCTACAGCCGTTCGCGGCCACCGTGAGGGGAGAGCCGCCGAAGTGTTTGACGTCCACGCGCGCGCCGGCATCCAGCAACAGCTTCATCATCGTGGGGTCGCCCTTGTCTTCACGAAGCCGATCCGCCGCATCCAGCAGCGGAACGGGGTTGCTGAACTTCGTCCCATTCGGGTCCGCCCCCGCCTTCAGCAGGAGCCGCACGACCTCCACGTGCCCATTCCTCGCGGCCAGTTGCAACGAGGAGTTCAGATCATCCGGGCGGCTGTCGGGTGAAGCGCTCATCTTGAGGACTCGCGCCACCTGCGCCGTGAGGCCCGCCTTCGCCAGCGGAAGAAGCGGCGGACGCACCCCACCCTCCAGCAGGACGTCCACCATCGCGGGACTCACGGCGTTGAAGTCACTGAGCCAACGTTCGAGAAGGGCGGCCCCGTCGCGGGACGAGACGGGCCTACCCGCGACCAGCACGGCACGCATCAGCGCTACGTCCCGGTGGGCGAAGGCCTGCCCCATGGCGTATTGGATGACGGAGGGGGAGATTCCACCCCGACCCTGCCGGGCAAGGCGCTCCACCTGGGGGGGCTGGCGCGCAACGGCGGCAGCGAGGAAGTCCGCATCCAACAGACACGCGGACCGGGCGGAGGCGCCCGCGTCCAACAGGCGCTGCTCGATTCGCTTCAGGCCCTTGAATCGCGCGAAGCACACAGCGCTCCATCCCGGCGGAGGCCAGTACCGTTGATGCCGGGGAACAATGAGCAACGGATCCGCGCCCGCATCCAGCAGGACGTTGGCGGCCTTCTCCTTCCCTTCCTCGCACGCCACCATGAGCGGGGAATACGCCCCCGGATGACTCGGATCGTCCATGACGTTCCGGGACGCACCCTCGGCCAGTAACGCACGCAAGGCCACCTCATCGTCATTCACGATGGCGCGCCTCACTGGCGGCTGCCAGGGCGGATAGGACGTCGCTTGCGCGGTCTCCCCGGCCAGGAGGAGCACGAGGAGCGACGCGAGACAGGTCGAATGACGGGCGGAGCGCGGGAACATGGAGTGCTCGGGGGACATGGCTAGGGGTTCATCAGTTTTCGCAGCCGCGTGTCCTTCGTCCGCCGCTGGAGCGCTTCGAGACAGACATCGCGACGGGAGCGGGTTCCAGGCGGATCCCGGTCCTCCGGTTCATCCAGGCACTCCAACAGGTCGAGGTCGAAGCGGGCGAACGGCTTGATGTCCACGGCCTGCCGAAGCTCCTTGGCGGACCTGCGTCCCAGGAGGGCCATCACCCATTCCCTCAAGCAGTGTCGAACGGCGTCTGGCTTCTCCAGCGCATCCAGGCATTGCCCCGGGCGGGTGACGCCTTCGGTGTTGCGATGGCCGGTGGGCCCTTCGGGGCTGCTGCCGCGATAGCGGATGCCGGGCCGCTTCGCGGTGACGGCGCAGTCCTCGGGACAATTGCAGCGCTGCTCGTGCACGTCACACACGCCATCGCCACACGCCAGACACGAAGGCATGTCCATCGGGTCGCGCTGCGGTTCGCAGGTGTCGTCCAGCGTCAGCACACCGCAACGGCTCACCAGTCCGGAGCAGCACGGCTCGCCCAGGCCGTAGACGCTCACCGAACCACACTTGCGGTCCTTTGGGCGGTTCATGCGGGATGCGCAGAACGGCTGACCATCGCAGTACGTCAGCCGGATGCAGAGTTCGGGGAATTCACCACACCGCTCTGGCGGAAGGCCCTCACACCACACGTCGGGCCGGCGCTTGGCGATGGCCACCGGAGTCACTCCCGCGTCGGCCGCCGTCACACCCGCATCGGAAGGTAGCACTGGCGCGGAAGGCTCGGGACTTGGGGAGCAGGCGACCAACGCCACCCCAAGGAGCGCCGCGAACAGCGAGGGCGGGACGAGGCTCCGGTTCCAGGTTCTTCCCATTGGCATGCTGTTCCAGGTCCTTTCACGCCCTGCTCCTCCACCGGGTGCCCATCCGGGGCTCCCAGTCTAGACTCCTGGCATGAACCTCGTCCGTGGCATCACCCTTTTCGCGGCCGCCCTGTCCCTGCTGTCCAGTTGCGCGACGCTCGACACGTCGCACATGTCGCCGGCCTGCCGCGACCAGTACGACGCGTGTCTCAACAGCTGCCAGCCGCGCGGCCGGCCCGCCTCGAGGCAGCCGCCGGACTCCGTGCAGGGCAACGCGGAGCGGCTCACCCTCGATACGCAGACGCCGGCCTGCACCGACTCCTGCAAGCAGCAGGCGAAGACCTGCTCCTGAGCCCATGGCCCCGGAGCGCTACGAGACACTGGACGGCTCCACGCCGGACGTCACCCCGCTGGCGGCGGAGGTCGGGCTCAAGCAACCGCTGAGCGCCTTCACCCTGCTGGAGGGCGGCGACGTCTTCGAGTCACGCGGAGGCCGTCCCCCCGCGGAAGGCCCCGCGCGCGCCCGCGCCTATGTGAGCGCGAAGCTGGAGCTCAAGCCGTACGGCGCCCCGGCGACGCAGGTGAAGCGGGTGCAGGAGGAGATCATCCGGCAGCTCGCCGGGAACCTCCAGCTCATCGCCCGCCTGGAGGCCGCGAGGCCCCTGACGCTGGAGCTGATTCCCCCCGGACACGCGCTGACGAAGTACGGCTATCCCCGTGCCGTGTCCCCCCAGACCGCGGGCTTGTTCTGGGATCATCCGGACTGGCCCCGGGCACGAATCGCGCTGAAGCAGGACCGGCTGGAGTCGGAGCAGTACCTGGTCTTCCACGAGATGGCGCACGCCATCCAGGGGCTGGCCTTCACCCAGAAGGAGAGCGAGCTCATCTACCGCACGATGCTCCGCACCTACCGAAGCCGCGCGGCGGTGGACGAGGTCTTCGCCATCTACAGCGAGCGCGAGTTCGTCACCGGCGTCTCCGCGCACGACCTGCGCGCACCCGGCGTGTACGGCATGGCCCGACAGCGCTGGAACGAGGAGCACCTGTTCACCCGCTTCGTGCGAAACCTCTATTTCCCCTACAAACCCCTCGCGGGCGGCACCGCGGGAATGACTCCGTCCAGCTTCGGTTGAAGCGTTTTTCCGGGTGCACGGCGCCGCCCGGCTCGCGAGGCATGCTCGGATTGAAGCCCGCTTCCGTCGCATGGTAGGAGGAGGCGGGCCGGTCGCCTCGACGGAACATCATGGACTCCCCCGGTGCTGAACGGCCTCGTCGGCGGTTGACGCGAATCATCGCGGGCGCGGGCCTGATCCTCCTCGCGACGATCGTCCTCCTGCTCATCGCGGTCGTGACCGCGCTTCACAACCTCGACCACCCCTGGCTGAAGCCGCACGTCGTCTCGCAGGTGGAAGAAGCCTCGGGCGTGCGGCTGGACTACCAGACCGCGCGGATCGACGTGCTCTCCGGCCTGCGCATGGAAGGACTGGTGGTGCGGACCCCGCCGCCATTCCAGGACGTCGCGCCCGAGTTCCTGCGGGTCGGCACGCTGGAGGCGGCGTGGTCGTTCGGAGCCCTGCTGAAGGGACCGGTCCGGGTGGAGCGGGTGGCGGTGCGCGACGCGACTGTCGTCCTGGTGGCGGATGAAAAAGGGACCACGTCGCTCACGAACCTGACCGGACCGCCGGAGCCGGAACCGGTGGATGAAGTGTCCCCCGGAACCTCCCAGCAGGTCGCGGATCTCTTCGCCTCCCCGTTCCCCGTCTCGAGCATCGAGCTGTCGAACGTGTCGCTGACCTATGTCCGCGTCCAGAACGGCGCGGTGGTGGACCGCTGGTCACTGCGCGGGCTCGAAGCCGGCATCGAAGCGAAGCCGCAAGACAAGAGCTGGAAGCTGCTCGTGGACCTCGGCAAGGCCGGGAAGCCGCTGGCCCTGACGCTGAACCGTGAAGCACCCGCCGCCGAAGCCCTGCTGGAGCTGGCCCTGTCAGTGGAAGCGAGCACGGACGCCGCGCACGTGAAGGTGGACCTGGACGTCGCGAAGCAGACCTTCGATCCGCGCTTCACGCTCCGCTCGCTGCTGCACGGCGCGGTGACAGCCAGGTTCGACGCCAGCAAGCAACACACCACCGTCGAGCTTGAGCGAACGAAGCTGACCGACAGCGCCGAGGTGCAGGCCCAGCTGGTGCTTCCGGATGCGTCGGAAGTCCCGCCCGTGCTGACACAAGCCCTGGCGGACGTGGACCTCGGACGGCTGCTGCGATGGATCCCCGACGACCTGCGCCCGTTCTCCCTGGAGCGCGGCAAGGTGCACCTGGAGGCCCGCGAGGTCACGCTCAGCGACATGCCCCAGCTGGGAGCCCAGGGCCGGCTCGGGCTGGACGTCGACGTGGCAAAGCTCCTCCTCGTGCAGGAGGCACTCAAGGTGGAGCTTGGCGATGGACGCATCTCACTGACGGCGACTCCAGATGCCCCCCAGGGACTGGCCGCGCGGCTCACGTTCGCGCTCCAGGGACTCGACGTCGGAGGCGCCACTCCGCTTCGCGTTCCGAAGGCCTCTGGCGAGCTGACGGGGCATCAGCTGCGGCCCGACCTCTCCTCGCCCTTCAGGGTCGCGGGGGATGCGGCCCTGTCCGCCAAGGTGGAAGCACTGGATGTCCGTGCCCCCGGATACCGAGCGATGGCGGAGCGCCTGGGCTTCAACCTCCAGGTGCCTCTCACGGCGAAGCCCCCCTTCTCGGTGAAGGCGGACGTACCCGTGGAGGTGCTGCGAATCACCACCGAAGGCCGCGAGGTACTGAAGGGTCCCGCGCGAGTGCAGCTCCACGTGACGGACGCATTCCCCACGATGGAGGAGCCACGGCTGAGCAAGGCCCGCGCACGGCTGGAGCTGGACGTGGGCTCGCTGCACGCGTCGCTGGACGCCACGAAGGGCACCGACGACGTGGCGTACTCGCTGGACGCCCAGCTGCCGGACCTCGTCATGGCACGGCCCTTCATCCCGGATGACGTCGCCGCGCGCTTCCCCTGGAAGCACCTGGCCGTGACGCTGGCCTCCAAGGGCAGGCTGACGGCCCTCTTCGCGCCCTCGCCGCGCGTGGACCACCAGACGGAGCTGAGCCTGAAGAAGGCGGGCTGGGACGACATCTCGGCCGCCAGCACCACGCTCGCGCTGCGCTCCCAGGGCGACGAGTGGAAGCACAAGGGAGACCTGGCCTTGAAGGTCGAAGGGCTGCGCATTGGAGAGACCGATGCGGGCACCCAGCACCAGACGCTGACGTTCGACGTCGACCGCCGCAAGCTCTCGCTCAAGTTGGGGCTCACCGGCCATGAGGGCCTGAAGGTCGCCGCCGACGCGGCACTGGCGTTCAACCCGAAGGCTCGCGCGCTCCGCATGGACGTGAAGGGCGACTTCCCGCCGCTGGGTCCCCTGTCGCCGCTCCTGGCGAAGGCGCGCGTGCCCCCGGAAGTGGACCCCTCCAAGCTCGCGATGACCGGCGAACTGCACGGAACCCTGACCGGCCTCATCACGCACCTGGGCTCCGACGGAAGCTTCCGCCTGGCCCCCATGCCTCCGCGCGCCGCCAGCTTCGAGGGCAAGGCCCACATGGACCTGCGCGGCGTGCGCTGGAAGCAGGCGGACCAGACCATCAACGTCCCCGCCCTGCGCTGGGAGGGCGAGTCCCACGCCGACGGCGCCCAGCGAAATGTCCGCACGACCCTGGCGGTGGAGAAGCTCACCGTCAGCATGAACGACCGCCGGTTCACCTTCGCGGACCTGTCCAGTGCCAGCACCGCCACCTTCACCGACCAATGGGAGAAGGGGGACATCGAGCTGAAGCAGCTCGTGAAGGTCCGCTCGATGGAACAGAAGCCGGCGCTGCCCTACCCCGTCCAGGACGTGGAGGCGTCGTTCTCCGTCGTGCGCAAGCCCACCGGCGTCATCCGCATCCCGGACCTGCGGCTGTCCAATGGCGGAACGCAGACGCTGCTGAAGGTCCGGGGGCGGCTCGACCTGAGCAATGATCAGCAGCGCATGGGGCTCCGGGGCTCGCTGGAGCAGGACCTGGCCCACCTCGCGCGGCCCGGCCAGGTCGAAGGCAGCGGCAAGGTCACGGTGGACTTCCGCGTGGCGTCGCCGGACCTGGTGGTCTTCCGCACCACGTCCAGCCTCAAGCTCCAGGACGTGAACGTGCGGATGCCCGAGTCCGGCATCGTCGTGGAGGCGCTCAACGGCGACGTGCCGCTGACGGAGAACGTGGAGGTCTCCCAGGACGGCGTGCGCCTGCTGAACGACCTGGACGTCAATCCGTACTCGATGCTGCGCTTCGCGGATCAACACCCGCTGCTCACGCGCAGCGGCTTCATGTCCGCGGACCGCATCACCACGCCGTGGGTGACCATCGCGCCGCTGGCGGGCAACCTGGCCATCAACCAGAACGTGTTCTCCATGAGCCAGCTGGAGATGGGCGTCCGCGGAGGGCGCATCACCGGCCAGTGCATGCTGAACTGGCAGGGCAAGCACTCCACGCTGGAGGCCCACGTGCGGGCCACGGGCGTGAAGTCCTCCCGGGGCGAGCCCTTCGACGGCAACGCCGCCATGGTCATCTCCGCCAGGGACCGCAGCATCAACGGGCGCGCGGAGATTCTGCGCATCGGCAACCGCCACCTGTTGGACCTGTTGGACGTGGAGGATCCGCACCACACGGACCCCGCCACCAACCGCGTCCGCTACGCGCTGGGCCTGGGGTATCCGGAGCACGTGCGAGTGAGCTTCAAGCAGGGCTTCGGCAGCCTGCTCATCACCATGGGCGGCCTGGCCAAGCTGGTCAGCATCGATGAAATCCGGGGCATCCCCCTGGGCCCCATCGTCGACCGCCTCATCACCACCATGTTCCCTCCAGAGGCTCTGCCATGACACATCGTGGGTTGCTGCTCGTGGCCACCCTCGCGGCTTCCGGGTGCATCAGCGCGCCGGAGATCGTCATGGTGGACCGGGCGACGGCGCTCGAGGAGCAGGCCGCGGGCTCGTACAAGGACGTGGAGCAGCGGCTGGCGCGCGCGGGCATGAACCCCACGCCGGTGCCGCTGACGCCCAACCAGTTGGAGGACCTGGGCATCCAGCCACCGCCGCTGGTGGAGAACCTGGGCAAGACGCAGGCGGACCGCGTGGACGACCTGGTGCGGCGCCACTGCGTGGGCGAGGGCAAGGACGGGCTGCTGGTGCTCACCCGGAAGCAGTGCACGGCCGGGCGCGTGTCCGCGGATGACGCCGCCCTGGTGGAGCGGGTGAACCGCGCCCGGCGCCAGCTTTGGCAGTGGATGAAGACCGTGCGCCCCGGTGTGCCGGAGGCGACGCTGCGCCAGAACTGGCGTCTGGCGCACGCGGAGGGCGTCGTCTGCGGCGGCTGGATGGAGGCCGAGGACGGCACCTGGGGAGAGAAGAAGTGCTGACGCGCCAAGGCCCCTGGTTCCTGGCCCTGGCCGTCCTCCTCGCGAGCGGCGCCTGGGCCCAGGACGACGAGAACGACGGAGGCATGGCCCTGCCCGAGCGGCTCACCGTGGGCATGGGCGACCAGTTCCTGGGGCAGCTGGGGCCCGACGAGAACTCGCTGCTGTTCGTGTCCAACCGGGACATCGCCACGGAGATCTTCGTCCAGGACCTGGAGAAGGGCCGCGAGCGCCGACTCTTCGACGAAGGCGCGGACGTGACGTGGCCGCGCATCAGCCCCAATGGCAAGCAGCTGCTCTACATCTCGTTCCGCACCCAGGCCGGCGGCCAGCTCTGCGTGAGGGACCTGCCAGAGGCGAAGGAGCGCCGCTGTCTGGAAGAAGAGCTCAGCGCGCTGCAGGCGGAGTGGATCGACGACACGCACATCGCGCTGGTGAGCCGCGCGACCATCCAGGGAGACCTGCGCCTGTCGAAGGTGGCGCTCGGGGCCGGATGGCAGGTGACGCCGCTGCTCGACCGCAACCTGACCAGCCCCACCATCTCCCCGGATGGACGCTGGCTGGTGTACGTCCCGGTCCAACGCTCCGTGCAGGAGGTGGGACCGGGCTTCGCCGCGCGAGCGGCGCCGCACCTGGAGGCCATCCGGTTGGATGTCCCCGGCGCGGCCCCCGTCCCGCTGACGCTGGACATCCCAGGGAAGACGGGCCAGCCGGTGTTCGCGCGCGACGGACGCTCACTGTACGTGGTGCAGTTCTTCACCGACTCCAACGGGGACGGAGTGATTGACGCGAGCGACAGCGGGGTGCTGTTCCGCGTGCCCTTCGCCTCCGAGCGCGACGACGCGCCCGCCCAGGCCGCCGCCGCCAGTCCGGACCAGCTCACCAGCGAGGCGTGGAACTGCGAGTACCCGTCCCCCACCGCCGCGTCGCTCATCACGACTTGTTCCCGGGGCCAGTCGCTGGACGTGTATCAGCTGCCGCTGGGTGGACAGGTGCCCGGTGAATGGGACGTGAAGCGCCTCAGCGAGGAGCTGGGCATGGTGGGCCGGCGCGCGGATCAGCTCATCCTCTACCGCCAACGGCTGCTGCTCGAGACCCGGCCCAAGCTCCGCCGGTTGTTGATGATGCGCCTGAGCCAGCTCCACCTGGCCTACGGCGACTTCGACGCCGCGGACTTCTACGCCCGCCAGATGTCGAAGGTGGACGACCCTGTCACCGCCGGGCTGTCGGAGCCGCTGCGCATCCTCATCGCCCACCGGAAGGCCCTGAAGGAGCGCGACCGGGGCCGCATGGTGGATGAGCTGCAGGAGGGCGAACGCCAACGCATGGCGGCCCTGGATCCCGCCGCCGCGCCCAGCCCGCCTTCCGCCGTCTACCGTCACGTCGTGCGCAGCGAGCTGGCGCAGTCATCCGGCGACTTCGCGCTCGCCCGCCAGGAGCTGGAGGCGGCCGAGCTGACGGACACCACGCCGCGCGCGGTGCTGGAAGGCTGGTACGAACAGGCGGACGCGCTGTACCGCGAGCTGGACGACCGGAACGCATTGGTCGCCGCCGGCCGCAAGCTCTCCCAGAACAAGGTCTTCAAGCAGGACGACCAGCTGGACTTCGCGCGCGGCGCCGTCCGCGCGCTGTACCGGGGACGCCCCTACGCGGAAGCGGACGCCACCATGGCCCAGGCGCTCGCGGCGGAGCCTCCCGGGACGCCGTATGCGTTCGCCCTGGAGCTGGGCCGCCACGTCAATGCGTTGAACCAGGAGCGCCCTCCCCGCCCCGTCCGGGACGCCCTGGTCGCGTTCTACAAACAGCAGACGGATCCGCTCCGCCGCCGCATGGTGGTGCAGGACGCCGCCGAGCGCGCGGCGAGCCTGGGCGCCGACGGCGTGATGGAGGCCCTGGCGACGCTCTACGTCGACGACGCACCGGCCGGCACCGAGGAGCGGCGCCGGGCGGAGCGGCTGTTCCGCCGCGCGCTGATGGGCCGCGCCTACCGCAGCATGGGGCGGGACCGGATGGACGAGGCGCGCGCGGACTTCGACCTCGTGACCCGCAGGACGGGCTCGCTGGAGAGCGCCGTCGAGTCCATGAGCCTGCGCCTGCGCGCGGGCGTCGCCCCCGAGGTGGTGATCAAGGAGGTCACCACGGAGGTGCCGAGCAAGGCCGTATCGCTCTCGCACTTCGTGAAGGCCTACGTGACGACGCGCCGGCTGTCCAAGCTGGATGACGACGCCCACGCCCAGGCGGTGAAGACCGGCCTCGCGGAGCTGCGCGCGGCGTGGCAGGAGCTCAAGAACCAGCGCGAGGTGCAGGCCCTCATGGGAGCCATCCACCACGAGGACTTCCTGCGCGGTCGCAACCCCGCCGCCGCCGAGCGCGCCAACCGGCACTACCTGGTCGCCCTGGACCTGGTGCGCAACAACGCGCGCTACAAGGCCATGATCCTTGGCGCGCTGGGGTTGCTGCACACGCAGGTGGGCAACTACCACATCGCCCTGGGCTACCTGGACGAGCGCGACAAGCTGCCCTACGCGGACAGCGGAGCGGGGCTGTCCGTGGCCTTGGCCCGGGCCCGGGCGCTCCTGCACGTCAACCGCGAGGCGGAGGCCGCGCAGGCGGCGGACAAGGCCCTGGCCACGGTGGAGTCCGTGCCGAAGATGGCCCGGTTCATCCCGTTGGTGATGGACCGCGCGGCGCTCTACAACCTGGCCGCGGGCAAATTCGAACGGGCCCTGACGCTCTACGACCGCGTGCTGCCCGGCATCGAAGCCGGCCCCCGCGACGAGGAGGGCCTGCGCAACCGGCTGGTGCTGCGGCTGGCCCGCTGCGGCGCGGCGCTGGGCGCGGATCAACCCCAGCGGGCGCTGGAGGACCTGGACCAGGTGGACCGGGACCTGGCGACGCCCGCCGTGCAGGCCACGCTGAAGCAGGCGCGCGCCGCGCCCAAGCTCGTCCAGCGCGCGTATCGCATCATCGCCGCGGGGCTGCGCGCCAACGCGGAGACGCGGCTCGGGCGCATGGACGCCGCCGCCCGGGCGCTGGAGCAGCGACGCGCGCTGTTCCTGGAGCAGTTCGACGAACTGGATCGCGACGAGGACATCCGCGCGGTGACGTTGGCGGAGCTGCGGCTGGCGGAGAACGCCGTGGACCGCCGCGACCCGGCGCAGGCGGCGCAATGGCTGGGCAAGGCGCTGGAGCACGCCGACTCACTGATGGCTCGCACGCACGCGCCGGTCGATGCCGGCCAACTGGACGTGCTCTGGTTCGCGGCGCAGCTGCAATCCGAGGACAAGACTCGGATGCCTTTCGACGTGCCCCAGCGGATGGAGCAGGCGCGGCGAACGCTCATCGAGCAGCGCGACCCGGCCTGGCGCGCCTATCTGGCGTGGTTCAACATCTACCTCGCGCTCGACGGCAAGGCCCCTGCCTCGGCGGACAAGCCAGTCCCGGCGCAGGAAATCCAGACCGCGGCCGAATAGCGGCTGCAAACACATTCAGTAACGCGCGGGACATTTTCGCGGCACATGGCGGGAGCACCTTGCACCGTGTCAGCCCGGGAGCCCCGGGCCTGAACGGCACGGGACGCCGTGGGGGACAAACCCCTCCCAGTCGGTCCCTCACGGTGTCCACCGTGCCATCAGGCCAACGGCTTCCGGGTGCGGTCATCACGCGCAAGCTGGAGGTACACATCACCATGAAGCGCCATCTGTTCATGCTGGGCCTGCTGTTCGCCGTTCCCACCTTCGCCGGATCCACCACCACCACGCAGGACGCGTCCCAGGGCGCGCGCCGGCCGCCCCCCT
This sequence comes from Corallococcus sp. AB018, assembly GCF_003986945.1. Lineage (NCBI taxonomy): Bacteria > Pseudomonadati > Myxococcota > Myxococcia > Myxococcales > Myxococcaceae > Corallococcus > Corallococcus sp. AB018. The sequence continues at coordinate 57,165 of NZ_RAWR01000009.1, forward strand.
TCGAGCGCAAGTCGCCCGTCCAGGTGATCATCGACCACCGCCAGGACCTGGCCCTCACCGACGCCCAGGCCGCGAGCCTGACCCGGATTCAAACGGCGCTCGACGCGAAGAACGCGCCCGTGAAGCAGTCCCTGGAGGCCCTGCGCCCGCCCGCGCCGCCGGACCGCACCCAGGGCACGCCGTCCGCCCAGGACCAGGCCGCCCATGAGCAGGCGCGAGGCCTGTTCCAGCAACTCCGCGCCAACGACATGGCGGCATACCAGGAGGCCGAGCAGGTCCTGACGGATGCCCAGAAGACCCAGGCCCGCACGCTCCTGGAATCGGAGCGCCGCTCGCACGGTCCCGGCCACGGCGGCCGGGGGGGTCCTCCCCGAGGCGAATAGTCCTCCACTCGCAGTCCGGCCCCCTGCTCGCCAGGACGGCTGGAAACCCGGCGGCTTGGAGTGTCGTTTCCTGAAAGTCACGAACTCCCCGTCAGGATGTCAGAGGGCCTCCGTATGGTGTCGGGCATGGAGGCGATGATGCAGACGATGTTGGTGTTCGTGCCGGTGGCCCTGCTGGTGGGCGCCGTGGTGATGATTCCCCGTTCCCGCCGCCGCGTGCGTCGGTGGAAGGTCCGGGCCTAGCAGGCGGATCCGCGCCCGTCGGATCCGCCCCCTTCCGAGGGAGCGGAGCGTGATTCAGGGGGCCCGAAAACAGATGCTTGACGGGGCCGAACGAGGACGGTACAAGCCGCCTCACTGAATCACGGCGGGGCCGCGCAGGGCGGATAGCTCAGCGGTAGAGCGGCGCCCTTACAAGGCGATGGTCACAGGTTCAATCCCTGTTCCGCCCATATAGATTTTTGTGGGGAGTTAGTTCAGTTGGTTAGAACGCCGGCCTGTCACGCCGGAGGCCACGGGTTCAAGTCCCGTACTCCTCGCCACTAGAGAGGCCCGGAACCGAAAGGTTCCGGGCCTTTCGCTTTTTCAGCACACCCTCTTCGCCAGCCGCCCGTGCTCCCGACCTCGGCCTTGCTGGAGAGGCCGCCCCCCGGCGCATGAGGGCCACCTCATGGAACCGGTCCGTGAGGCGCGGACTGAAGTCACCGAAGGTGCACGCCGTGTTGCCCTGTCCGGCCAGCAGCACCACCGGCACGCCGCCGTCGCCACCCCGGCCCAAGAACTCCAGCGCGACGCCAAGGACCACGGGAACCATGCCGGCCCGGTGCGCGCGGGGTCCACTCAAGGTGCGTCCGCGCGAAGCGTGGCCTTCGCCTCCGTCCTCCGCGCCTTCCTGGTTGATATCGCAAGCCCCGCGCTCGCGCCCTCCGTGAGAACCCGCCTGACTTGACGCTGAAATGTCCAAAACCCTATCGTCCCTCCTCTCGTGAGGGGGAGTTCCATGCAGAGCTTTACGAAGTGTTTCATGACAGCGATTGTGCTGCTGGCGGTCGCATGCGGTGGTTCGTCCGTGCAGCCCAGCCCCATCATGCAAAAGGGTGAGGGGACGCTGGAGTTGCCCCTGGTCTCAACGTCGGCGGCGGGGCGGACCTACAAGCTCGTGGGGGCGACGTTCGTCATCACGGGGGAACAGTCCGTGACCATCACCGACACGTCGGCGGACACGGTGAGCGTGCCGCTGATCGCTGGCGACTATTCGATCCAGATGAATGGCTCGTGGCACATCGAGCGCACCGACGCGCCCGGCCAGACGGTGCAGGCCACGTTGGTGTCTCCGAACCCCATGCGGTTCACGCTGGCGGAGGGGGAGATGCGCCCGGTGCGGTTCCTCTTCAAAGTCCCCGGAGAGATCCTCACGGACGTGGGGTTCAGTGTGGACGACGGTGGGTGGATTTCCGGATCCTTCAAGTTCGGGCCTCGCCCTCCGCCTCCCCCCTACTTCCCTCCCGACTACCTCGGCTTCTTCAATGAGCTGTGGGAGAAGACCGTTCCCTTCGTCATCAGCTTCGAGTCGACGACGGCGACCCGGGCCGAGGAGGATTTCCGCAAGCTACTCATCATCCAGACGAGCCCCATCACCCTCCAGTTCGGAGGCGAGCACTCGGATGTCTTGCAACACCAGGTCATCCCAGCGTTTCAGGGCCTTCCCATGCAGTTCATCCTGGAAGCGGATACCTCACAGCCCATTTCCTACGTCTATATGAGGCCCGTTGAGCTGACGAGCGTGTCGGGCGAGCTCGCGCTCCAGATGGATTTGTACCTCCCCGGCCTGCTGGGAATGGACATGGACGGCTACCCGCGCTTTCCAAACGCAACGTCCTTCGACGGCTCCGTGGGCATGGTGCTGCCAGGCAATCCGACGTTCTACGGAAACAGCATCTACGGCTCGATCATCGAAGGCTCCTTCGCCCCCCGATAGGCCCCCCGGGATGCCGTAGCCGCGGGGAGCTTGCTTTCAGGAGATGGGACGGCAAGCGTGCGATGACTGAGCCGCGCGCACCCAGGAGCCACGCCTTGCCATCCAAGTCCCGACGCCTGTTGACGACTGTCGTTGGCACGCTCCTCCTGTGCTGCGCTTCCCTGCCGTCCTGGGGCCAGACGCCCTCTCCCTCGGAGCCCCCGCGCATTGCCCTCCGGGCCGCCAGGCTCTTCGACGGGAAGAGTGAGCGGCTCCTTCCGGATGCGGTCGTGCTCATCGAAGGCTCGTCCATCCAGGCCGTGGGCACCGGCCTCCCCATCCCCTCGGGGACACGGATCATCGACCTGGGCGACGTCACCCTGCTGCCCGGGCTGATCGACGCGCATTCGCACCTGCTGCTGGAGGTCGACCCGGAGAACGGAGTCGACGGACTCCTCACCCCCGTCGCCCAGAACGGCACCACCGAGCGAGCGCTCATGGGCGCGAAGCTGGGCCGCGAGATGCTCGAGGCGGGCGTCACCACGGTGCGCGACGTGGGCAACTCAGGGGTCAACGGCGACGTGGCGCTGCGCAACGCCATCCAGCGTGGCTGGGTGCAGGGCCCGCGCATCTCCGCCTGCACCCGCGCGCTCGCGCCCCAGGGCGGTCAGTTCCCCACGCTCCAACCTCCGGCGCAGTCCCTCATCGAGCAGGAGTACGTCACCGTCTCCGGCGTGGAGGAGGCCCGGCGCGCCGTGCGGCAGGCGCTCATGGACGGCGCGGACTGCATCAAGGTCATCGTCGACAACGGGCACAACCTCCTCTCCTTGGAGGAGCTGAAGGTCATCGTCGAGGAGGCCCACCGCATGAAGCGCCCGGTGGCGGCGCACACCACCACCGTCGACAGCATCCGCATCGCGGTCCAGGCGGGCGTCGACTCCATCGAGCATGGGTACTCGCTCCCCGATGACGTGCTGGCGCCCATGGTCCGCAATCGCATCTTCCTGGTACCGACGGATGGCCCGATGGACGTGTGCGACTCCTTCGATACCCAGACCGGCAATGCCGAGCGCCGGCGTCAGATGAAGGAGCGCTGCAAGAAAAACATGGCCAAGGCCCAGGAACGCCTCCGCCGCGCGGTGGCCGCGGGTGTGCGGATCGCAGCCGGCTCGGACATGTACATCGTGATGCCAGGATTGACGCGCGGCCAGGCCACCGTGAAGTGGTTCATCGCCTATGCCGAGGCGGGGCTCAAACCCGTGGACATCCTGCGTGCCGCGACCGTGAACGCGGCGGAGCTGCTGCGCATGCAGGACCGGGTTGGCTCGCTCGCGCCGAACAAGCTCGCGGACCTGCTCGCGGTGGAGGGGAATCCACTGAAAGACATTCGGGCGTTGAAGCAGGTCCGGTTCGTGATGAAGGACGGGCAGGTGGTCGTGGGCCCGCCTCAGACGGCCGAGGGCCCTCGCAAGGAGCGGTGATACTTCTGGAGGATGCGCTCCACGCGCATCTGGCCGAGCAGCGCCTGGAACGCCTCCGTGGCCACCAGCGCCCCTTCCACCGCGTCCATGGTCAGGGCCGCGTTCCCAGCCTGCTCCACCATCCAGCGGCCGTCCGCAGTGATGGCGAACACGGCGCGCTGGGGCTCCCCGGGCAGCCACACCACCAGGAAGAGGTTCTCACACTCACACTTGGGGTCCGAGCACAGCTCGATGCGCCAGGCGTAGCGCTGCCCGTCCAGCTCCACGCGGCCCAGGATGTCGCGCTCCAGATCCGCGCCCTCACCCAGCAGCGACTCCGGCAGCTGCACCTCGAAGGCGCCCTCCAGCCGGCCCATCGCTTCCAGCACCTGCGTGCGGCGCTGGGTCACCAGCGTGTCGAAGCCCTCCTGGAAGCCGGGCGCCTGCGACGCCGCGCGCACGACGCCGCCCCAGCGGTCCTCGGCGGGGCGCAGCTCGTCATCCAACAAGGTGCCGTCGGAGGTGAGAGTCAGGGCCTTCTGCTCGCCGCCCGCGGTCACCTTCAGGTTCACGGTGTCGCACAGGCAGCCGTCGTCCGTGCAGGTGGTGCCATGCACGGACACCGCGCCGTACTCCGGCGTCTGACAATCCGCGAGCTGGCGAAGCGATTGCGTCTCGGAAGAGGTCATCATCGAAAGCGGATCCTGGAGGGAAGGAGCGCGCGGCTCACTTCACGTTGGCGAGCGGCGTCTCGATGAACTTGCCCTTGCCGGCGAGGTCCTTGAGGTCGACCTCCCCCGCCTCCAGCGGACGGCGCGGAGTCTGGGGATTCTGCCGCACGCCGTTCGTCTTCTCGTGGGCGGAGATGATGGGCAACAGGCGCACGCCGTCCTTCGGCACCTGGAAGCCCTGCGCCTGCAACTCCGCGCTCAGGTCCTTGCGGAACAGGCCCGGGTTCTTCGCCAGGTGGCCCGTCGTGTACTCGCAGTTGGCGCAGGTGAAGCGCGTGGTGTGGCCGCTGTACGTCACCGCGTGGATCTTCGAGCCCGGCGGCAGCGTGCCCTTGAAGGACGCGGCGATGTCCTTCGCCGCGCCCGGCGCCATCAGCCTCGCGGCGTCGGACTGCTCGCTGTGCGCGAAGGTCGTGTTGAAGTCCGCGCTGGGCGGATTGGGCTTCGAATACCGGGCCTCCGCGGGCGCTCCGGATTGCAGCGCGTTGCGCTTGGGGGTGCGGCCGAAGTCGTCCGAGCCCGCGACCTTGGAGCCGCTGAACTCGTAACCGGGCGTCTTCGTCGACGAGTCCTTCATCCCGCTGACGGACACGCGCTTGCCGTCATTCGTCAGGTCATGCACGTTGGGGTGGTACATGCGCTTCATCGCCTCCGGAGGAGGCACGGTGGAGCCCGCCGACTTCGTGTAGGCCCCCTGCGTGTGGACCGCGCCGAAGGACGTGGCGAAGAAGTTGGTGTTCTTGCTCAGGCCCGCGCCGCCCTCCTTCCGCCCCTTCACCCCCTCGGTGCGCGCATTCGCCTCCAGGCCCGCCAGCCGCTGGTGCTCGTTCGTCAGGGCCTTGCCGTCGTCCAGCTTCAGCGTCTTGTCCGGGTTCTTGGAGCCGTACACCGCGCCGCCAAAGCCGTCCGTGAAGACCTTGTGCTCCGGGGGCGGCTTGAGGGCCGGCTCCTTCTTCGGCTTGGCCTGCGCCTGCGCCTGCGCGGCCTGCACCTGGGCTTTGGAGGCAATCGGGTTGTTCTGCACCGAGTGCCTGGCCTGATTGATGGAGGAGGTCGTCTTCATCTTGCCCATGGTGTCTCCCGGGGAATGCGTAAGGTTCGCCTGCTTTTCCCTGGTTTTGCAATGCCAACGCCAGGGCACTGTGGGTATGGCGTGAGGACCCGCCCTAGGGTGTTTCCTTGAAGTCAGCGGCGGACAGGCCGTGCCGCTTGAGCAGGTCGTAGAAGTCGCTCCGGTTGCGCCCGGCCATTCGAGCCGCGGCGCTGACACTGCCGCTGCTGCGGCGCATGGCCTCCGCGAGGTAGGCGCGCTCGAAGGCATCGCGGGCCTCGCGCAGCGATGGCAAGGCCTCGGCCCCGACGGGAACACCCGGCAGCTGCGCGCTCTCGGCGGGGGGCCGCTCCAGCGCCTGCCCCAGGCGCGGCACATGTCGCGGTTGAAGCTCGTCCGCGCCGGCCAGGAGCACCGCGGCCTCCATCTCGTGGATGAGCTCCCGGACGTTGCCAGGCCAGCCATAGCGCTGCATCAGCTCCACCGTCGCGGGCGCCAGGCGTGGCGGACGCAGGCCATAGCGGTTCGCGGTGCGCTCCAGGAAGAGCTGCGCGAGCAAGGGGATGTCCTCCAGCCGCTCGCGCAGGGGTGGCAGTTCGATGGGCACCACGTGCAGCCGGAAGTAGAGGTCCTGACGAAAGCGCTTCGCGGCCACCTCCTCCGCGAGGTCCCGGTTGGTGGCGGCGACCACCCGCACGTCCACGGACTCCTCCACGTCCGCGCCCACGCGCGTGAGCCGCTGCTCCTGCAGCACGCGCAGGAGCTTCACCTGCACGGACGGGGACGCCTCGCCAATCTCATCCAGGAACAGCGTGCCGCCGTTGGCCGCGCCAAACAGGCCCTCGCGCTCGCGCACGGCGCCGGAGAACGCGCCCTTCACGTGTCCAAACAGCTCGCTCTCCAGCAGCTCTGGCGGAAGGGCGCCGCAGTTGACGGCGACGAAGCGCCCCGCGTTGCGGCGCGAGAGCACGTGGAGCATCCGCGCCGCCAGCTCCTTGCCGGTGCCACTCTCGCCGGTGAGCAGGACGGTGGCGTCGGTGGGGGCAATGCGGGCAATCACCTCGCGCACGCGCGAAATGGCCTCGCTGATGCCCAGGAGCAGGGGCTCGCCCTCTTCCCCCATGCGCCGCCGCAGCTCGGCCACCTCCCGGCGCAGCAGCGAGCGCTCGAGCGCGTGCGTGAGCTTCTGCATGAGTTCGTGGTCGTGAAACGGCTTGGTGAGAAAGCCGTAGGCGCCCTCCTGCATGGCCTGCACCGCGGTCTCGATGGAGCCGTGCGCGGTGAGCATGATGACGGACAGCTCGGGGGCCCGCTGTCGCGCGGCCCGGAGCACGTCCATGCCATCCATGTCCTCCAGGCGCAGGTCGAGCACCATCGCGTCCACGCGCTCCTGCGAGAGCCGGCGCAGTGCGCTCTTGCCCTCGCCCTCCACGGTCACGCGGTAGCCGCGTGACGTCATCCGCATGGACATGAGCTCCGCGAGCTGGAGGTCATCGTCCACCAGGAGCACATGGGGCTGCTGGACGGGGGACTCAGGCGTCAAGACGGCCTCCAGGGGACGCAGGGTCTTCAAGGGGAATCCAGAAGGTGAAGGTGGCGCCGGGCCCGGACGTGTCCGCGAGCGACAGCTCACCGCCGTGCGCGGTGATCATCTCGCGCGCGATGGTCAGGCCCAGCCCCGTGCTGCGGCGCCCGCCCACTTCAAGGCTCGCGAAGGGCCGGAAGATCCAATCACGCGCGTGCGCGGGCACGCCCGGGCCCTGGTCCGCGACGGACAGCTGGACCGCGGGCACGGAGCTGGCGGCGCCAGGGCGCTTGCGGGTCACCAGCTCACACGTGATGCGCACCGTCTTGCCCGCGCTGGAGACAGCGATGGCGTTGCTCACCAGGTTGGACAGGGCACGCTCGACCAAGGGGTCATCGATGGGCGCACGCACGGGCTTCGCGGCTGGCTCGTACACCAGCTGGACCTTGCGCTCATCCGCTTCGAAGGCGAGGTCCCGGAGGACGTTCTGGACAATCAGGTCCACCGAGGCCCCGGCATTGCGCTGCAGCGGCTGGCCGGACTGAACGCGCGACAGGTCCAACACGGAGGTCACCATGCGAATCTCACGCTCGCACGCGGCCTGTGCGAGCTTCACCACGCGGGCCTGCTGCGGCGTCAGGGGGCCCGTGCTGCCATCGCCCAGGAGCGAGAGGGCCTCGCGCACCCGGGCCAGCGGCGTGCGCAGGTCGTGGGACACCGAGGCCACGAACGCGCTCTTGAGCTGATCCAACTCCGCCAGGCGCCCCCGCATGCGGTCCAGGTCCAGCGAGAGCGCGCGCAGCTCCTCGGGGCCGCGCAATGGAGGCAGCGGGCTGAAGTCACCCTGGCCAATGCGGCGCGCATGCGTGGAGAGCAGCGCCACCGAGTTCGACACCGCGCGAGCCTGCGACAAGGCGAGCACTCCCGCGGCGACGATGCCCAGGAGGCCGAAAAGCCCGCCTGAGCTCAGCGCCGCCGACCCGATGGAGCGCGCCTGGTCCTCCTTCGCCTGGATGGCCAGGCGCATGTCCCGCGTGCGCTCGGACCACACCGTGGTGAGGACCTCATCCAGGTGCAGCCGCCGCTCACGCAGGGGAAACGACAGCATCGACTCACAGGTGCCGGCCTGCTCCAATTGCAGGGCGTACTGCACATAGTCCTGGGCGCTCGCGCGGATGCCCGCATCCAGATGCACCGTGCCGGTGCCGAGCGCGGTCTGCAGCACGTGGCGCGCGCTGGCGACAGCGCGGTGCACGGAGGCCGCGCTGCTGTCGTGCTGCTCACAGGCCACCACTCCGCGCCGCACCGCCAGCTCGAGCGCCCAGGCCGCGACGTACACGCGCTGCTCTCGCTCGAAGGAGGCGAGCTCCTCGCGGCCCACGCTCGCCACCACCTCGTGGGTGCGCATGAGGCCCACGGCCATCTGGGAGAAGGCGGCCACCAGCAGCGCGGTAACCACCGCGTAGGACAACAAGAGCCGGGCACGCAGTCGAAGCACCAACATGGCGCGCAATCTAACCCGCGTCCGCGCGCACGGCCCGTCACTTCGCACGGCCGTCTGTCGGTCCCAACAGTGTTGGTCCGAGCCGACAGGGGCGCTGAGGGGATGGACCGACAGCGGGGCACGCTCCCCTCTGAGACGGCCCTTGGCACGGCCCCTGAAAGGCGTGTCGTCCATGCGTTCGACGACCGCTCTCTCCAAGCCATCCTTCTCGACCCGGCGTGCGGGCGAGCTCATCCACAGCTGGCGCGAGATGGTACAGCCCAGCAGCCTGCCAGCCGACGCAGCCGCCGGCCTGAGCGTGGCGTGCGTGGCACTTCCTCTCAATGTCGCGCTCGCGACCGCCGCGGGACTGCCCGCGAGCGTGGGACTCGTCTCCGGCGTGGTGGCGGGCGTCGTGGGCGGGCTGTTCAGCGGCAGCCGCTTCCAGGTCACGGGCCCGGAGGCGGCGCTGCTGCCCCTGGCCGCGGCCATCGTGGCGGCGCACGGGGCCGTGGGCCTCGCCATCGCCACGGTGCTCGCGGGCGCCATGCAGGTGGCGTTGGGGCTCCTGCGCGCCGGGCGGTTCGCGCGGCTCATCCCACGTCCGGTGGTGATGGGCTTCACGGTGGGCATTGGTCTGCTGTTGCTCAACACGCAACTGCCGCGGCTGTTCGCGGTGGAGGACACGCACGCGGACGCCGTGGCGCTCGCGCTGCAGCACAACTGGGGCGAGCGCGTGGGCTGGCTCGGGGTTGCCGCCGGAGCCCTCACGGCGCTGGCCATGGTGGCCCTGCCCAAGGTGCACAAGCGCATCCCCGCGGTGCTCGTGGGGCTGACGATTGGCACCGTGCTCATGGTCTGGCTCGGGGCGGGCTACGACGCGGTGGGCGCCTTGCCGCGCTCGCTGCCCATGCCGACGCTGCCGTCCTTCGAGGGCGTGCACCTCGCGAGCCTCCTGCCGGCGGCCTTCGGCCTCGCGCTGCTTGCGTCGCTCGGCTCGCTGCTCGCGACGAGCTCGCTCGATGCGCTCACGGGTGCGAGCACCCACAGTGACCTGGACCAGGACCTGATGGCGCAAGGCCTGGCCAACATCACCGCCGGACTGATTGGCGGATTCCCGGTGATGGGCGCCATCGTGCGCGCCAGCGCTTCCATTCAAGCGGGCGCGCGCACCCGCGCCGCTTCCGTCATGCATGCACTGTGGCTCTTCGTGGCCATGGCGCTGCTCGCGCCGCTGGTGGCGCGCATCCCCATTGCCGCACTTACCGCCATCCTGCTGGTCGTGGGGGTGCGCCTGCTCAATCTGGAGGGCCTTGTTGCCATGTGGAATCAATCCAAGTCGACGTTGAGCGTGGTGCTCGTCACCGCGCTGGGAATCGCAATGTTCAACGTGTTTGTCGGCATCGGGGCCGGTCTCGCGCTGGCGAGCCTCCTCTACGTGCGTCGCCATGGCGCCCTGCGGCTGGAGGTGCAGCGGGTGACGGATGCGTCGCAGCTGCAGCGCGGCCTGCACATGCAGGCGCCGGAAGCGCTCAACGCCCCCGAGGCGCTGGACCTCATGGTGGCGCGTGTGGACGGGCCCATCCTGTTCATCAACCACCTCAAGCTCTACGACCTCGTGGACGGTCCGCCCTGGGCGAAGCTGGTGGTCATCGACCTGTCGAGGGTGTCGCTGGTGGACGCCGCCGGTGTGGCGACGCTCCAGTACCTGGCGGAGTTCCTCGCCGTGCGCAGCGCGCACCTGGCCCTGGTGAAGGTGCCGCCCCACCTGGAGGCCGCGCTCGAGCCGCTCTCGAAGCACCTGCTCGAAGGGCGGATGCACGGCTCGCTCGAGGGTGCGCTCCTGGGGGCGGGCCTCATGCAGCCCGCGCCCGTGGAGGAGCCTGTCGCCCACCCCGCGCACGCGTATACCGCCGCGCACAGCAGCGGGCTGGCGCTCGAGGGGCGGGGCGGATAGCCCGCCGCGCTCAACGGCGGCAGCGAGCCGGAGCCTCAACGGTTCCGGCTCGCGGAGCACCCGGTTTCACCGCGGGACAATGGCACGATGTCGGGTCAGCCCCCTAGGGTGCCCACACACCATGCTCACCACCACGCTGCTGTTGCTCGCCCTCTCCTCCACTCCTGCCGCGCCAGGCGCGCCGGCAACGAAGGCCGCGGCCCCGGCCGAGGAGAAGGTCGAGTTCGACAAGCACTACCTCGTCCTGCTCAAGCGCGCGCCCAACGCGCCCAAGATGGAGCCCGATGCCCTCCAGAAGCTGCAGGGCGAGCACCTCGCGCACCTCAATCGCATGGGGGAGAGCGGGAAGATGGTGCTCGCGGGCCCCTTCGACGAGCAGGACGACGTGGGCATGCGCGGCGCATGCATCTACCGCACGGCCACGAAGCAGGAGGCGCGGCAGCTCGCCGAGCAGGACCCGATGGTCAAGGCGGGCCGGCTGCAGGTGGAGGTGCTCGCCTGGTACACCGAGAAGGGCTACCTCGCCTTCCCCAAGGCGCCACCCGCGGAAGCGCCGAAGCCCCCGCGGAAGTAGCGGCTCAGGGCAGGTTCGTCACCGTTGGGGACGCCACCAGAGCCCCTTCCGTTCCGCGCGTTCACACGCCTGCCGGGCCTCCTCCGTGAAGCAGTAGAAGGAGAATTCGGGGACGGAGAACACCGGAGGAAAACCTCCCACTGGAGGTTCGAGGACAAGGGGGTGCGCCTTCTCCTTGCCTAGCAATCCCGCTCTGGACTGGTGGAAGGGCACCCCTTTCACCAGGGTACGTTCGCGGTCGAGGCAGTCGGTCTCCTCCAGCAGTTGGAGGATGACGAAGTCCTCGTTCTTCAGGGTCGGGTCTTCTAACGCGTGCCAGGTCCGTTGCCCGGTGAAGCGGTCGCGCACCAGGGACTTGATGCGTTCCGCGTAGATGACCGTGGGGATGAGTCGGTGGCGGAACGGCCCCACGGATTCGAGTACCCCCATCATGCGCCGAGAGAGCAGCAGCAGCCCCCGGGGCGCGGTGAACAGGTGATCGAGCCGGGCCGCGTTCTTCAAGTTGCCGACGAACTCGATGACCTCGGGAGCGCCTCGCTCCCGTTGATAGTCGATGCCCGGCTTGTGGAACGTGACGGACTCGAAGCCGTCGAACTCAATGAGGGTAGCGTCGAAGACACCTTCCTCCTCGATGTGCGAGATGTCGGCCGTCAATGCGTACATCATGCCGTGAGCGACTCCTCGTGGGAGGGCAACTCCAGCAGCGCCAGCTTCTTGCCCACGACGATTCCATCCTCGCTCAACTCCTTGAGGACATCCATGGGGAGGTTGCCAGACTCGATGGCCTCGCGAAGGTTCATCTCGATTTCGAGGAGCGCGTCTTCGATCTCGCGCGGCGTCAGGTTGGAGCCGGGCTTGCGCTTACCCAGGGCGTCATCCAGTGATTCCAGTGCATCATCCAGCAGCGTGGTGACGTAGCTGTTGTATTTGGGATGGCTGCCCAGGTGCATGATCTTCCCCTTCGGATCCTTGCAGGGCATGTCGAGGATGTTCGTGCCTCGGTCGATGGTGTAGCCCTCGATCCGCTCCAGGGCCTTGCGGATCAGCGGATGTCTCTGGGCAACCGCGTCCGGGATGAGGTGGTGCATGGGGTTACCGCTGCCAATGCGAACCTCCGCCGCCTTTCGAGCTGCCCGGCCGTGGGTCTTCTCCACCCAATCCAGGTAGTTCTTCCGGTAGCGACTGTAGATGCTGATGCGGGACGTCCCCTTACCGACCTTGAGCACGACCAGTCCGTCCTCGGTGACGGTGAGTGCTCCGAGTTCGTCGCCCAGGGCTTCGGAGTCATGCAGGACTGGAGGTAGCTGTTGGGACGCGTATAGGCGGGAGAGAAGCCATGTTGAGGGTAAGAGCTGGAGTGGAGGGGCCGAGGAGGACTGGCGCTGAGACGTAAGGGCAGACGCATCCCAGGTCAGTGGGCGCGGCGTCAGTCGGACGCTTCGTCGTCGCGAAGACTTCGGGTGAGTCGGTCGACCCACTTCGCGTCTCGACGTGCCACTCCCTGCCGCAGCCTGTCCAGCCAGTCCGGCGAACCGATGGGGTCCATCCAACCGCCGACATACGGTGAAACCAGCGCCTGGCTTTCACAGCCGGCCTCACGCAGGCGCATCACCTCCTGCCATGCGGCCGCGCAGTCCCGGGTCATCCCGGCGACATCAAGGTCGCCGCCATTGCCCGGCACGGCCCCTTCCCACAGCGCCTGGTTCTGGAGGCCGTGCTCGCCCAGTTCGGCCAGCATCGCATTCAGCGAGCACACGATGGCTTCCTGTAGCGCGAGCAATGCATTGCCCCGTACGGTTGACGGTGCGGCTCGACTTCGAAGGGGGACGCATGGTGCAATGACGCACATGCCCAGAGTGTTTCTCTACAATCCCTTCAAGAGCGACTGCATCGAAGACCTCATCGACAGGTGGATCAAGGCAGAGGAGACGCGGGGCTGGACCAAGGACCTGGTGCGGGTGCGACACGGCCCGGACAAGCCGCTCGGCGACCTGAAGAGCGGTGACACGCTCTACATCATTGGCCACGGCGACGTGACGCCGAACCACATGGTCGACCGGGGCCCCATGGAAGGTGGCACCCAGGAAGTCCTCCAGCCGCACGAGCTTGCCTCACGGGTGTTCTCGGACGGGCTGACCGACAAGGCGATCACCATCAAGATCTACAGTTGTCTGGCGGCCCGGGGCATCCTGGACAGCTTCGCCACGAACGCGGCGATCCAGATCAAGCTCAAATGTGGAAGCATGGGAGGGATGTCGTGCAAGTTCGACATCTACGGCTACGACGAGATCGTCTCCATCCTGGTCCTGAATCCCAAGACGGGGGAGTACGGTAAGTTCGTCGGTGAGCTGAAGGAGGACGTCACCGGCGTGAGCGAAGACACCATCGAGCTCACCACCGTGAAGGCAAGCTCCTCCAGAAAGCTGCTCGTCAAGAAGGGCTTCGGCTTCATGTAGCGGCCGAAGCCTCCGCCCTCCCCTACGCGCCGCGCAGGTCCACGCTCCGGACGAATCCAGGCTTGCGCCGCGCGTGCGAGGCCTGCTCGTAGGCATAGGCGAGCTTGAGCAACACGGACTCACTCCAGGCGCGGCCGAGGAAGGACACCCCCACCGGCAGCCCGTACACGTCACCCGCGGGCACCGTCAGGGTCGGGTAGCCGGACACGGCGGCGGGCGTGGAGCTGCTGCCCAGCCAGTGGTCGCCCAGCACCAGGTCGATGGGCCCCGCCGGTGCCTGCGTCGGAGCCACGAGCGCATCCAACTTGTGCTTGTTCATCACCGCGTCCAGGCCCTCGGCGCGCGAATACCGGCGGCACGCCGCGAGCGCCTTCTTGTAGGCGGTGTCCGTGAGCGGGCCCTTCTTCTGCGCCTGGAGCAGCAGCTCCTGGCCGAAGTAGGGCATCTCGCGTTCGCGGTTCTTCTCGTTGAAGGCGATGAGGTCCGCGAGCGTCCGCACGGGGGCGCCCTCCCCCAGCTGTGCGAGCCAGGCCTCCAGGCCCGCCTTGAACTCATACAGCATCACCTCCAACTCAGGCTCGTCGAGCTTCGCCAGGTTGGGCAGCACCACCGGATCCACCAGCACGGCCCCTTGCGCCTTCATCACTTCGAGCGCGCGCTCCACGACCGCGTCCGTGGCCGGGTGGTAGCCAAAGAACCGCTCGCGCGGGACACCGATGCGCGCCCCCTTGAGCCCCTGGAGGTCGAGGAACTTCGTGTAGTCCGGGTGGGCGCGGCCCTTGCCCGCGGCGGTGGCCGCGTCGCGTGGGTCCTCGCCCGCGAGCACGCTCAGCAGCGCCGCGGCGTCCGCCACGGTGCGCGTCATGGGACCCGCGGTGTCCTGGGTCGAGGAGATGGGGATGATGCCCGCGCGGCTGACGAGCCCCACCGTGGGCTTCAAACCCACCAGCGCACACGCGGACGCGGGTGAGACGATGGAGCCGTCCGTCTCCGTGCCCACCGACACGGCGCAGAAGCTGGCCGCGGTGGCCGCGCCCGAACCGGAGCTTGAACCGGAAGGGGTCCGGTCGAGCGCATAGGGATTGCGGCACAGGCCGCCACGTCCGCTCCAGCCGCTCATCGAGTGCGTGGAGCGGAAGTTGGCCCACTCGCTGAGGTTCGTCTTGCCCAGGAGGACGGCGCCAGCGGCGCGCAGCCGCTCCACGATGAACGCGTCACGCGGGGGAACAGCGCCCACCAGCGCGAGCGAGCCCGCGGTGGTCTGCATCTTGTCCGCCGTGGCGATGTTGTCCTTGATGAGCACGGGGATGCCGTGCAGCGGCCCGCGCGCGCCCTTCGCCTTGCGCTCGGCGTCCAGCGCGTCGGCCAGCGTGAGCGCGTCGGGGTTCAGTTCGATGACCGAACACAACGGCAGGTCCCCGGTGCGGTCGAGCGCACGGATGCGCTCGAGGTAGGCCTCCGTCAGCCCGCGCGCGGTGTGCTTGCCGGACTCCAGGCCCGCGCGCAGCTCCGCGACGGTCGCTTCCTCGAGCGCGAACGCCCCGGGCGCGGCGGCGGTCGGCGTGGCGGCGCGCGCATCGCGGGCGGCCAGCGCCCCCGTCACGGCCGCCGCGGCCCCGAGGAGCGTGCGGCGGGAGAGCCCCGTCGGGTTCACATCGGAAGCAACCGTCTTCTTCGTCATGGAGCAGGCACCCGTTCGTGGAGGGGCGCCAAGTGGACCCCATTCCCCCATCGGGAGGAAGAGCCGTGACGAGTGTCTTGTGACAAGGCTGGCACAATCCCAATCAGGGGCGGTGTCAGGGGCGTGTGATACAGATAATGCTTCACCTGGAGATCCCCCCATGCATCTACGTGCCCTTGCATTGACCTGCCTCACCGCGCTCGCGGCCTGTGACAACACCCCCATCGAAGCCGAGTCCCAGGAGGAGCTGGGCGTCAGCACCGCCGCGGAGACGGCGACCCGCCTCTACGCCACGGTGGGCAACAACGAGCTGAGCTTCGAGACGCTCGGCACCTTCGAGCAGCGTGACGGCGTCCGCGCGCTCGTCATCCGCGCCACCGCGAACCGCTACCTCGCGGACGTCCTCAGCTTCGTTCCGGACGACGCCTTCGGCGACGCGAACGTCATCAGCGAGCGCCGGTTCGAGATCGTCCTCCACGAGGGGCACGAGCTCAACACGATGCTCTCGGGCCTGCCGCTCTTCGTCAAGGTCACCACCAACACGGGCACGCCGCGCTCGTATACCGCGCGCATCGTGGTGGCCCCGCGCTTCTACGACTTCCGTGGCGACTCGGGCATCTGGATCGACGAGGCCGTCACCCCCCGCTACGTCGTCCAGGGCAACGAAAACCTCATCTACCGGGGCCACGCCGCGGTCGCCGGGTACACCGACTGGCTCTCCGTCACGGCGCCGGACGGCATCCCGTCCGTCTACGGCCGGCCCAACTACAAGCTCGACTGGACGTACACGAAGCTGCACGAGGCCATCGACCCGCACACGGTTCCGCTCGCCTTCAGTGCTGGCGGCGACAACGGCGCGACGATGCAGAAGACCGCCCGGCTGGTGGCGCGCGTGACGGAGTTCGCGCTCACCGACGGCGACGCCTACGACGTCTGGCCCAGCGCGCCCTGCGACCCCGCCGTCTCCGCCTGCTACCACTCGAAGCCCGCGGGCACGACGGACTTCAGCCAGTGCGGCACCTACCGCCAGGTCCTGCGCTGCACGTACTGAGCGACCCGCGGCAGGTGTAACCCAGCGGTCGTCGTGAACAGGCCTGTTCCCCCGTGAGGTGTCCTGGGGGAGCAGGCCTGTCGTGTCAGTGCTTCAGCCGTGCACGGACAAGGACGTTCACGGAGCCCTGCGCGGCTGCAGCTCCTCCGCGGTCGCGCTCGTGGCCTGTCTCCGGGCGACCAGGGCGCCGAAGACCCCGGCGGTGAAGAACATGATGACGCTGTAGATGGCCGCGGGAATGGCCATCACGCCGTCATTGAGCAACCGGGGGCTGGAGGCAATGGCGATGGCGAGCGTGCCGTTGTGGATGCCCACCTCCATCGCGATCGCCACCGCCTGCTTGCGCTCGACACGCAGCAGGATGGGCACCACGAAACCCACCGCCATGCTGGCCAGGTTGAAGGCAAGCGCCGCGAGCCCCACGCTCTGGAAGTACGTGCCCAGCTGGTCCCGCTCCTTGAGCGTCGCCGCGAGCACCACGAGCACCAGGAACAGCGCCGAGATGATGCGCACGGGCCGGTCCAGGCCATTCGCGAGCGCCGGCCGCTTCGCGCGCACAAGCATTCCCAGCGAGATGGGCACCAGGACGATGCCGAACACCTGGACGATCTTGGCGAACTGCAACGGAATGGCGCGCTCCTCCCCCATGAAGTGCGCCAGGGAGAAGTTCACGATGAGCGGCAGCGTGAGCAACGACAGCACGCTGTTGACCGCCGTCAGGCTGACGTTCAGCGCGACATCGCCCTTGGCCAGGTGGCTGAAGAGGTTCGCGGTCGCACCGCCCGGCGTGGCGGAGAGCAGCATCAACCCCACGGCGAGTTGGGGAGGCAGCCCGAAGCCGGTCGCGATGGCGTAACAGACCGCGGGCATGAGCAGCGTCTGACAGCCCAGGCCCACCAGCGCCGCGCGCGGATACACCGCCACGCGGCGGAAGTCCGCGAGGGTGAGGCTCAGCCCGAGGCCGAGCATGATCACCCCCAGGGCAATCGGCAGGAACACTTCCGTGATGACACTGCTCTGCATGGCGGGCCCCCAGCGAAAGCACACACTCTGCCAGAAAGACCCGCTCCGCAGGAGCCCGAGCCCAACCCGCCCCACCGCACCGCGACGCTGGCTGGGCTACGAGCACCTGGCCCTGGGCTTCAAGGACGACCCCGCGAAGACCTCCGGGTTCGACGACGAGGGCCAGCGCGCCAGCGACAGCTCCTACTCGTACTTCAACTCGGGCTGGAGTTCAGCACGCGCATCGCGCCCGGACCGCTCAGTGAGCTGTACGGCTGACGCCCCAGCGAAGCGCGTCCTTCCCGGCCAGCGCTGCGTTATCTTCGGACGCAGCGCTCCCGGTGTGAGCCCATCCTCCACGAGCCGGCCCGCGCTGGCACATGGATTGCTGCCGCCCCTCCTGCACCCCATTCCATCCCCAAGGACGCAATGCCAACGACGCTCAACAGGAAGCCTGCGCCGCCTGAAGAGACTCACATCCAGGTGACTCCCGGGCTGTCCATCAGTGGTGCGACCATCGCGGACAAAGGAACTCTGGGTGCGTTCGTCCAGATTGGAGGCGTCAATTGCCTTCTGACGAACCACCACGTCGCGTTTTCGGATGAGGCCGAGCAACAGAAGGAGCTCCAGCAGCGGATGCCCATGCGAGCAACCTTGTACGAAAGGCCGCTGCCGGCCTGGTGGACCAAGGCCACGACCAACAAGTTGCTCCCCATCTTCCACCCCAAGTACGGCGGGGGTGGAAATCGCCTGGCGCGTGTCATCGCCTATGCGACGCCGATGCTTGCCAACAAGGCGCTGGATGTCGCCATCTGCCCCTTGGAAGACAACGTCAACTTCAGCTTCTACGCCCGTGGGAATCCGCCGTATCTCATTGGGCCAGCAGTGGCCCCACGCCTCGGCATGATCGTGAAGAAGTCAGGGGCGGTGACCGGAGTCACCTACGGGCGGGTTCATCATCTCGACGACAGAATGCTGATCATCCAGGCAATCCAGTCCCCTGTCACCAATGACAAGGGCGTGCAGTTCGTCATCATGCCCTTCGCAGGCGGCGCCGTCGCCGACCATGGCGACTCGGGGTCCGTCTGGGTCGATGCCGAGACGAATGAGGCGGTTGGGCTGCTTTACGCCGGAAAGTACGACCTGGAGGCCCGGGACAACTACTCGCTCGCCACGCGAATGGACGTTCTTGAGAGGGAATTCAAGTTCACGTTCACGAGGAACTGACCCTCCTGTTTCCGATACCGCCTTGGAGGCCCTTTCTGGTTCGATGGCAGCCCCCCATCCTCTCAAGGACCCTTGCCATGACAGTGCATTCTTCACTTCATCCTCGCGCCAGGGGATTGGCTGCCTTTTTGACGCTGACGCCCCTGCTCGCGTTCGGGTCCTCGGGCCAGCAAACCCGGGCGGTGGATCCGTATCCCACGGACCGCATCATCGTCCGCTACCGCGACCATGCCGCGGCCCGGAAGAGCGCCGACGCCGCGCGGTTGGCAAGCCGCCAGGTCATGGACGTGGCCCTGCAGCGCGGACTGGGCGCCCGGCAACTGCGCACCGACGGGCGGGGAGCGCAGGTGTGGGCCGTGGACCGGAAGATGGCGTATGAGGAAGCCCTGGCGTTGGCCCAGCGGATATCCGGCGCCAACCCGGAGGTGGAGTACGCCGAGCCGGACCTCATCATGCGGCCCACGCTGGTGCCGAATGATCCGCTCTACGCCTTCCAGCCCAATCTCTCCCCTTCCCTTCCGGGCATCAACGCCCCCGCCGCGTGGGACCGCGCCCGAGGGGCCGGCGTGGTCGTCGCGGTGGTGAACACCGGGTATCGCCCGCATGTCGACCTGGCCGCCAACCTCCTGGGGGGATACGACTTCGTCACGCTTCCCTTCTGGGGTGGTGCCGTCAATCCCAATGACGGCGATGGGCGCGACGGCGATGCGCGGGATCCGGGCGACTGGTGCGTCAGCGATCCCAATCGACAGACCAGCTCATGGCACGGCACCCACGTGGCCGGCACCATCGGCGCTCTGACGAACAATGGCCTGGGCGTCGCGGGCGTGGCCCATGGCGCCAGAATCCTGCCGGTGCGCGTGCTTGGCATGTGCGGCGGCTACACGTCTGACATCGCGGACGGCATCCAGTGGGCCGCGGGCGCGCCGGTCGCTGGAGTGCCTGACAACACGACTCCCGCGCGCGTGATCAATCTGTCGCTGGGGGGCCCCGGCGCCTGCAACTACACCTACGCCAATGCCATCGACAGCGCTCGGCTCCGGGGGGCGGTCGTGGTTGTTGCCGCGGGCAACAGCGGCACTGACGCCGCAAACTCCGCGCCGGCCAATTGCCCGGGGGTGGTCGCCGTGGCCTCGCTGGATGCATCGGGCGCCCGGTCGTGGTTCTCGAATCACGGTCCGACGGTGGCGCTCGCGGCGCCCGGGGAGAATGTCCTCTCGACGTACAACTCGGGCACCACCGTCCCGGGGAGCGACACGTATGACTACAGCTCCGGCACCTCCATGGCCGCGCCGCACGTGGCGGGCGTGGCGGCGCTGATGTTGTCGGCCAACCCATTCTTGCGAGTCGACGCGGTGACCTCGTTGTTGCGCTCCACGTCCAGGCCCTTCCCGGCGGCTTGCATGGGGTGCGGCATTGGCATCGTCGACGCGACCGCCGCCGTGAATGCCGCGGTCAGCTACGGAGCGGCCAACCCCATTGCCCAGTCGAGCTTCTTCGTGCAGCAGCTCTACTACGACGTGCTCAAGCGCAAGCCAGACACCTCCGGGTGGAACTACCATCTGGGTCTGCTGAACGCGTGCAATGGCGACCCGACGTGCGTGGCCTCCACCCGGGCCACCATCGCGCTCGACATGCTCCGGTCGCCGGAGAGCCAGTCGATGTACCCCGAGCTCAACCCGTCATCGCCCAACTACGACGACGCATTCCTCAACCACGTCTATTGGAAGTTCCTCCAACGCACCCGCGACCCCGACGGCGTCCTCTTCTGGTACCGGTACCTGCTCGATACGGGGGATTACAGGGGCGTCGTCAACGGACTCATCACGTCCTCTGAGTACCGGCAGCGCTTCGGCCCGTAGGGAGGAACCCGGCACGCGCCGGGTGGCAACAGGGAGAGGCAGGCGGTCCGCGTCGGGAGGTGCACGCGGACCGCCGCTTCCGTCACCGCGCGCTGCCGACCACGTTCACCGTGGCCGTGGCACTGGCCGCGATGCCGAACTCATCTTGATTGATGATCAGGTCCACGGTGTGCGTGCCGCGCGCGCCTGGAGGCACGGTCTTGGTCATCGTGAAGGTGTAGTCGCCGCCCGGAGGCAGGTTGACGCCCCAGTCAGACAAGGACGTGTCCCAGCCATCCGGCAGGGTGCTCCAGAAGTCGTACCAGACCCAATTGCACGAGGCGGAGTCGTTGTTGATGACGCTCACCGTCCACGTGACGTCCGAGCCCGGGGCCGCCGTCACGGTCGCGGGCGAGAGCGACAGCGTGGGCGGCGTCGCGATGCAACGCTCGACGACCTCCACCGTGGCAGTGCCCTGCACACTCTGACTGCCTCTCGTGATGGTGACACCCGCCGTGTAGAGCCCGGGCGGCGTGCTGTAGGGCACATATGTCTGGAGGCCCAGGGTGTCGGTGCTGGAGGCGGCGACCGTGCGCTGCGCGGGCAGCGGGTCAAAGCCCCAGCCCGGGGGGATGATGGCGGAGAGTTGGAAGGTGCTCGGACCGCAGCCGGCCGAATCCCGGTTGATCAACTCCAGCGCGAACTCCGGCCGCGCTCCGGGCCAGAAGGTCGGCTCCAGGGGCGTCACCCGCACTTCGGGCACGGCCTGCACACAGGTCGTCGTGCGGTACTGGATGCTCACCGTCAGCCCCGCGGCCGTCGCCGCATCCACCGTGAGGGAGAGGTCGCTGTACGGGTCATTCCACGTCGTGCCCGGCAACAGGGCTGGGTCGCCCCAGGAGGACGTCCCCGGCGTGAAGTCGAGCAGGTGGGTGCCATCCCGCGTGTCCGCGTCCTCCAGGTGGATGAGCGCGCCGCCGAACACCTGGGACGCCAACGTCGACTCGAAGAACCCCACGGGCCGGCGGTACTCCACCCAAAGCCAGTCGTTGGCACCAGCGCGCCGGCGCACCTTGAGCGCCTTGAGTCCACCGGACGCCACCACCGGTGCGAGCGTGAAGGTGCCGCCGGTGCCCTCCACCTGGGCCACCGCGGATGAATCCAACCAGCCGATGCGTGCCTTGTGCGGCGCCGCGTAGTGGCCCAGGTTCCAATCGCCCATCGACGAGAAGAGGTCCCCGTACTCGTCGATGGTCCCCAGGGTGCCCGGCATGCCCAGCGGCTGCGCGCCGAAGTCGCGCGAACTCGCGTGGTTCAGCGAGAGGTTGTGACCTGCCTCATGTGTCACCAGCTTCACGGCGGTGTCGTGGCTCGTCATCCAGTCCGCGACGAGCCAGGCCATGGAGGCCGTCACGGTGCCATCCGCCGTCGCGACCTGTCCGCAAGACAAGGTGGCCTGCCCCGCGTAGGCGCAACCCTGCGTGGGATTGGGGTGGACGATGAAGATGCGGTCGTACTGCCGGAAGTCCACGTCCGCGTCCGCCGCGCGCACGGCCGCGTCACGCATGGCGTCCGTCTCCGAGCAGGAATAGGCGCGGTCCAGCGTGTACCAGCCCCGCACGTTGCCCGTGGTCGTGGTGCGGCCCTCGGACACCTCACTCCAGTAGGTCGCGAGCGAGCGCTGCGTGGTGGAGAAGAACGCATCATGGATTCCCTGCGGGGTGGCTGCCGGCTGGGGCATGCCCGGGAAGGCCGCGAGGATGACGAGGCTGCGCTGCACCCCGGTGACGCCACACTCGCCCGAAGTGGCCTGCACGGCCGCGGCGTGGCGGTCCACGTCCACGCTCCGGGCCATGAAGCGCTGCTCCCCCTGGGTCCCGCGCAGCGTTACCCGCTGACCGCTGCGCAACCCCTCCGGTGTTCCACCGGTGAAGACCAGCGGCAGATGCTTGTCCCCGACGAAGAGGAAGAACTCCTCACGTGACGCCTTGAACGACGGCGCATCCACGACCCGGACTTCGAGCTCGCCCTGAACCACCTGTTCATGGGCCGCGTGCTCCTCAGGGTTGGAAACCTGCGTGTTACAGGCCGCGAGCCATATGAGCGCGGCGATGAGGCACATGCGGGACATTTCCCCTCCGGCGAACGGTGGCCTGGCGCGGGAGTGCGACGGGCGACCGCCGCGCGCCTTGAGCCCCCGGCCGCGCGCGTGCGCAATGCATCATCCGGAGATGTCACGCGGATTTTAGAGAGGCTCCGTCCTACACGGAGCGCATCGCGCGGTGCACGAGGTGGATGTCCCGGAAGGATGGGATGCGCGCGGGGTCGAGGACGTGCATCAACGCCATCCGCATCTGGACGGCGCAGCGCCGGACATCCATCCCGCCAATGCCAGTGCCGAGCCCCGGGCAGACCAGGGTGCGAATGGCCTGAGCGCCCGCGGACTGGTTGTGGCGCTTCACGGCGAGCAGGACGGCGCGGAACGCGAGATAGGCGTGAACCGTCTGCGCGATGCTCTCCGGGATGCGCATGGTCGGCGCGGCCACGAGAAACGGCCAGCGCGTATCGCCGGAGGGGACGACCACCGCGGCGCCGACGGGAAGCTCGCCGTGGTGCTCCGCCAGGATGGCACGCTGCACGGCCTCCTGGACCTGGAGGCCCAGGGTGTCGCGGATCGCCAGGTCCAATCCGCCGTCCATGATGCCGAAGCTGTTGGCCGGACTGACCATGGCATCCGTCGGAATGGCGAAGAAGTCCTCCTCCCGCACGGCGACGAAGTCGAACGGATCAAAGGCTTCCGTCCAGGCCCGCACCAACTGCGGTGAGCGGTCGATGAGGTAGATCTTCTCGGGGAGCATATCCTGGGGTCTAGCACTTCGCGGCAAGTGCCCTCGCCACAAAGGAGTCTGACCATGAGTCTCCACACGTCGCGTTTCGTCCTGGCCCGGGCTCCCGTGATGGGCGTCCACCAGGGGTCGAGGCAGGAAGCGCTCCGTCGGGGCGTGGTCCTCTTCTTCCACGGGCTGGGCGGGGGCACGGAGGTCCACGAGCGCGAGCTGCGGCTCTTCGCGGATCAGGGGCTCTTCGCGGTGGGCGTGGACGCCGTGGGACACGGCGAGCGCCGCTTCCCGGACTTCGACGCGCGCTTCGCCGATGGGAATCCCCGCGGGCTGGAGGAGTTCCTCGACGTGGTCGAGGCCACCGCGAGCGAGGTGCCCGCCCTGCTCGATGCGCTGGTGGGTGAACACGGCGCGGACCCGGCTCGCCTGGGAATCGGCGGTGTCTCCCTGGGCGGATACATCACCTACGCGGCGCTCGTGCGGGAGCCGCGGCTGCGCGCCGCAGTGCCGTTCCTCGGCTCACCGGAGTGGGGCCTGCCCAGACCGGCCAGCCCGCACCGATACCCGCAGCGCTTCTTCCCCACGGCCCTCTTCAGCCAGACCGGAGGGAAGGACGACGTGGTGCCTCCCGGTCCCGCGAAGGCGCTCCACGAGCAACTGAAGCCCCTCTATGCCGAGGCCCCGGAGCGGCTGCGCCACCGCGAGTTCCCGGAGTCCGGCCACATGATGCGAGAAGCGGACTGGCAGGAGGCGACCCGCGACGCGGCGGACTGGCTGTCACGCTTCATCTTGCGCTGACGGCCGGGGCCGCACCGCACGTGGCTTCGTACTCCTGGAGCCTGTGCTTGAAGCGCTCACGCTCAGGGGTGGGCCACTCGATGGGCAGCTCGTCCACGGCCTGCCGTTGCGCGGCCAGCGCCTCGGGACACCGATGGAGCCCGAAGTGCGCGGCGGCGGCGGTTTCCAGCACGTAGGGATTGGGGTGTTCCCGCTGCTCGGAGTCATGCAGCGCGGGGCGGATGGCCGAAAGGGCAGCGGCGTACTGCCCCGCCTGGACCTGCCGCCATGAATGTTCCGTGGCGACCCACCGGGCCCGGGGCGCCAGCGCGTATGCCCGTTCGATGACCGCTGGATACTCCGGCGCCTGGGGTTCGTGCAGGGCGAGTTGCATGGCCAGGTTGATCCAGGCCGCCGAGCTCTCCGGGAAGCGTGACACCCTCAGCCGGGCCCATCCCATCTTCTGCTCCAGGGGCAGCTTGTATTTGTAGTTCCCTCCCCTGCTGCACGTGACGGCGAACAGGTACTCCGAGGCGAACCGGTGGCCGGCGAGCGTCGCGGGCTGGAAGGGGTGCGCGCCCAGTTGCTCGATGAAGCTCCGTGAGAACTCCCCCGCCCCGTCCTCGATGACATCGCAGCCCCGCATCCGCCCGTCCGCGGAGATATGGCATTGGACGATGACGACCGCGAACTCGACGCCCCCCGGGAGCTTCTTCACATCCGGGTACCTCAACGGGTGTTCGCCGCGCTTGGGCGCTTGGAACTCCTTCTCCAGGTACGTGCATGCCGGCTCATGGCCCGCGTCACACGCGGCCCGCAGGTCCCCCAGCGCCCGGAGGACCTCGCCTTCCGTGGGCTTGCCCTTCAAGGTCCGGACGACCTCTTCGTGGACGAGGGCCGCCTGTGCGGCGTCCAACTCCAGGGCGGGAGCATCGGTCTCCGCCCTGCGGAGGACGGGCACCCCGAAGTTCTCCGCATCCAGGAGATACGGATAGGAGGCCTTGTGCCGCAGGTAGGCGTCCATCGCCATGGTCAGGTGACCATGGTTCGCGTTGGGAGGAGGAAGGCCGTAGTGGCTGCATCCGGACAACAGCCCCAGCACTGCAAGAAAGACAAAGCACCCGCGCATGGACGCGCACTCTAAGCCATCCCGACTAATTCCGTTCAGGGGTGTTGGCCCAGATGGGGAGCCTGCCGCGCCTGCGGACGCGGCGCAGCAGGAGAACGGCCTCATCATAGAAGGCGTCACGGTCCGCCGTCAGCATGC